>JAOUBX010000012.1 GCA_029860075.1 Deltaproteobacteria bacterium
TATCAAAAACTGGTCGCTAACGATCTCTCAATTAGCTATTTTCTTTGAAGGAAGGCTGGATAAAGAATTAATGCTTTGATATGATGAATAATTCCATTAACCCTGACACAGATTATTGAACACTACCCAAAAGTTAAATGAACGCTAAACAACTGCTAAAAAATTAATCGCTAATGTGCTATCAAGTTTTTGCACGGATCAGCGAAATCGTTCCAACCAATCCCAATTAGATGTGAATTAGGTAATTCTAGGGACATATTACTTAATTAAGTTGAGTCATTAGATAATAAAAATAATGTTGAAATTATATTTAATAGTATTGCTTTTTCTCTTATCTGGATGCGCTCCTATACCTCACTTTGAAAGAATAAGTCCTGAGGTTGAGGGTATTGTTCTAAATAAGAATACTCCCGTTCCAAATGCATTAGTGAGTGTTATTAATGAAGATAACATAAAAAAAACCATGACGGATAAAGACGGCAAGTTTCATATTGACGAAGCTTATAAATTTCACTTTTTCAAAGTATTTGGAGATACAGGGTATAAGTGGGAGTTAGTCATAGAACACAATGGTAAAACATATCTAGGAATGGAAGAATTAATACTTGGTCCAGCTAGAGACTATGTTAGTACAGAGTGCCAAATAGATACAGAAGAAATGCTTAAAAAAAGAAATCGTCTTAAATATATACCTGATTATTATGGAATTTGTTATTAACCATCTCAATACCAAAACTCCATGAAAATCTATTTCTCCCACGGAAAAGAAAGCGGCCCCTGGGGCAGCAAAATTAAAAGGCTGGCAGATATAGCCCAAGTTGCGGGCTATCAGGTTGACAGCATCGATTACACAGACACCTTTGATCCCGATGTTCGTGCTGAGCGTCTGGTAAATATTTTAAAGGATGAAAAAGAGCATTTCCTGCTCGTCGGCTCCAGCATGGGAGGCTATGTTTCGGTGGTGGCTGCTGAACAGGTGGAGGCGGAAGGAATCTTTTTGCTGGCGCCTGCCTTGTATATTCCCGGATATAAGGTGCAGGATTATCATCCCAAGTGCGGTCATATTGAAATTGTCCATGGCTGGTCTGATGAGGTTATTCCACCGGAGAATTCAATCCGGTTTGCCAAAGCGCATGATTGTTCACTGCATTTGATTAGCGGTGATCATCGTCTCATTTCATCAATAGAAACTGTTGAGAAAGTATTCAGGCACTTTCTTGCTTCGGTGAAGAATTAAATAAGCACAATTTATTCCTTACAAAGTTGAGGTAATCATAAAATAAAAAGTGTGCTATTATTTTACCTGGAATTGACTTATATGTTATTCGAGGAACGTTAAATGAATCAAAAAACACTCTGGTATCTAAATACAAACAGGCTTTTAAAAGACCTCCCTGAAGAGGATATAAATGAGCTTGTCCCCCTGCTTAAGGAATCGAAAGTAGACAAGAGAGAGTGCGTTTACAATATGGGTGACGCTTCCGATACGCTTTATATCCTCAAGGAAGGGCGCATTAAAATAAGCCGCTTTTCGGAAGATGGCAGGGAGCTTACAATAGATATACTCGATCCGGGAGATGTCTTCGGCGAGCTTAGTCTTGCGGGAGAGTTAGAACGCGAAACCAGTGCAGAAGCATTGGAGGATTCTTTTATATGCTCAATAAAAAGGGATCATTTTGAAAGTTTTCTCAGTAAGAGGCCCGGGCTTTCTCTTAATATTACCAGGATGATCGGCGGACGAATGAGAAAGATTGAAAACCGTCTTGAAAATCTCATCTTCCAGGATGTGCAAAAAAGGCTTCTTTTCGCCCTCAGTGACCTTGGCGAAAAGTATGGAACACCTGTTGACGAGGGAACCATGATAAGTGTCAGGTTATCTCATCAGGAGATTGCAAACCTTATCGGTGCAGCAAGAGAGACAGTTACTGCTGAACTGAACAGCTTGAAAAAAAGCGGCCGCATAATTGCCAGTGGCCGTGACATTATCCTTCCATCGTAATAAATTCTTTTTTTTTGTAATGGGGCTTACATACTTTATTTCGCCATTCCTTTAATTTACTTCCCTGTTAACCGGTAATTGACGGTCTCAGAGTTATCCATACAATCCAGGGTAAGTTGCAATCATACAGGAATAGTTATTATCCTGGAAACCATGATCTAACTGCCCTTGCCAGGATTATATTCCAAGTGGCTGTAAAACTGCATCTGGCTTTATGAATGGCTCCCTTTTTTTTGAGGGAACAAAAAAACTATTTAAAGGAGAAAAAATGAAAACAAATTTAATGAGTTTATTATTTACCGCGCTGATTTTTACTGCTACAGGGAGTACCGTTCTTGCTTCTGACAGTAACGATGGTGTATTGCTTGCCATGACAAATAAGAATCCCTGTGTCCTCAATCCATGTGCGAAGAATCCATGTGCGAAGAATCCATGTGCAAAGAATCCATGTGCAAAGAATCCTTGTGCAAAGAATCCTTGTGCAAAGAATCCTTGTGCAAAGAATCCTTGTGCAAAGAATCCTTGTGCAAAGAATCCTTGTGCAAAGAATCCTTGTGCGAAGAATCCTTGTGTGAAGAATCCTTGTGTGAAGAATCCTTGTGTGAAGAATCCTTGTGTGAAGAATCCCTGTGCGAAGAATCCCTGTGCGAAGAATCCCTGTGCGAAGAATCCCTGTGGCGGAAAACAGAGTTTCAGGAAGAAGAGGATAAATAATGAAGCTGCTGCTATCAGGCTGGGAGAAAAACTCTGGAAAAGTGAAAAACTCGGCAATTCGGGCCTTAGCTGTAATTCCTGCCATGAGGGTGGCGAACAGTTGAACCTCGAAAAGGTTGGCCCCTTCCCCCACTATGTCGAAATGCCCAATGACGTCGTTACTCTTGATCAGATGATCAATTATTGTATGGAAATACCCATGGAGGCAAAACCGCTTCCCTGGAAATCAGATAAGATGACGGCACTGGCGGCCTACTACCAGCACCTGGTGAAGAAACATAAGGGTATGAAGAATCCCTGCAGTATGAAGAATCCTTGCGGTAGCCGTTAACTTGAATTTCCCTGTAATATTACTGGTCTTAATTTTTATCCTCTCTTCTCCTCCCACACTTTTGGGAGGAGAAGTTGTACTTTCTAATTACTGGAATCGCCCTGTAATTGGGAGTGGGGAAGGCATAAAAGAGACGGCCGGCCTTTATCCTGAAAAATGCGCAGGCTGTCATAAAAAGCAATACAACGATTGGAGTCATTCATTTCATAGTAAAAGTATGAGCCCGGGATTGTTGGGGCAACTTGACCCATTTAATCATCCCGACTTTGCCCTTTCCTGCTACTACTGCCACTCACCTTTAAAAGAACAAAGTGAAATAAATGAGACAGAGGAAGGCTATGAAAAAAACAGCACTTTCGATAAATCCCTAAAAATGTCCGGTGTTTCATGTCCTGTCTGCCACGTAAGAAATGGTACTGTTTATGGCCCCTCATCTCCGGGCAAAATCAATGTACCGGAGATGTACAACGATGAGAGGCATCCTTCGTTGCAAAAAGATTTTTTTGAAGATGCAAAGTTCTGCGCTGCCTGTCATCAACTGGATGAAGGTTATGAATTAAATGGCAAGGTACTGACAAACACTTACAGGGAATGGCAGGAAAGCTCTTATGGCAAGGAAAACATTGTTTGTCAAAATTGCCATATGCCTGACCGTAAACACCTTTTCAGGGGAATTCATGATCGGGAGATGGTGGAAGGTGGTCTCCATTTTGAAGTGATTAACGATAATACCAATGTTACCCTTAGAATAACGAATAGTGCTGTGGGTCATTATTTTCCTACATATATCACCCCTTCCGTTACGGTAAAAGGTTACCTTCTTGATTCTTCAGGTTCCATCATCGATGGGAGCCTGAAAGAAGCGATAATAGGTCGAAGGGTAAGCCTCGATCTTTCGGAAGAACTTTTCGATACCCGCATTGCCCCGTTGAAGCATTTTGATTTCCAGTATGTCCCGCCCCCCATCAAAGAAGCCGAAAA
This sequence comes from Deltaproteobacteria bacterium, assembly GCA_029860075.1. Taxonomy (NCBI): domain Bacteria; kingdom Pseudomonadati; phylum Myxococcota; class Myxococcia; species Deltaproteobacteria bacterium. Next base: position 4,026 of record JAOUBX010000012.1, read on the forward strand.
GATTGCCTTTGAAATTTATGTCTACCCCGATGAATTCTACAAGCGCTTTTTCTCCTCCCTTCTTGCTTCCGGCAACTATGCCGGAGAGAGAGAGGATATTGTAAGAGCGCTAGAGGGAACAAAGGAGAGCAGCTATCTTCTCTATCGGGTGGAGAGAAAAATCGCCCCCTGACGATATTTATAAGGCCCTTTACACAAATTACTGAAAAAATTGCTTATAGACTTAATTTTATGGACCATATAGGCTATTATCCAGGAAAGGACGGTTGGATCATGAATCTATGTGTGACACCATAAATGATGCCAACGGCCCTTTCCGGGATGATATAGCATATAAAAAAATAGAGGAGGATTCGCATGGCAAATGCAAGTGCAAGGCATATACTGGTTGCAACGGAAGAACAGTGTAAAGAACTGAAAGAGAAAATAGAGGGCGGCGCTGATTTTGCTGAGTTGGCTCAGCAATATTCACAATGTCCTTCAGGAGCTGATGGTGGAGAGTTGGGATCTTTTGGGCCGGGACAAATGGTGAAAGAATTTGATGAAGTCGTATTTAGCGCTGAACTGAACAAGGTTCAGGGGCCGGTGAAGACGCAGTTTGGATATCACCTTTTAGAAGTAACCAGCAGGACTGATTAAGGTCCCTTTATGGGAGCCGCTCAGCCCATGAATTGACATAAAAAAAGCCCGAACCGGCTATCTGTCCGGTTCGGGCTTTTTTAAAATTTGTATTAACAGTTTTTAACAGGCCCCCCTTTTAAAATATCGGAACTTACATCTTTCTTAAAGGTCTTGAAATTTTCCCTGAACAGGTCGGCCAGGTGACGGGCCTTTGTATCGTAGTCCTTTTTCTTTTTCCAGGCGTTCCTTGGGTTGAGAATGTGGTCCGGGACCTCATGGCAGTGAGTTGGATAGGAAAGACCGAAAAAGGGATCTGTCTCCATAGGGGCATCTTTAAGCTCTCCTTCGATGGCCTGGTTTAGAAGGGCTCTCGTATATTGTATCGATATGCGTTCACCCACACCGTAAGGACCACCGATCCATCCCGTATTGACAAGCCAGCAGTTGACATTGTGTTTTTTGATCTTTTCACCGAGCAGCTTTGCATAAACGGAAGGATTTCTTACCATGAATGCCGCGCCGAAGCAGGAGCTGAAGGTTGCTATCGGTTCCTTTATTCCCCTTTCCGTACCGGCTACTTTGGCTGTATAACCGGAGATGAAGTGGTACATGGCCTGTTCCGGTGAAAGCTTGGAAATAGGTGGAAGAACGCCGAAAGCGTCACAGGTAAGGAAAATAATATTTTCGGGATGGCCGCCTCTACCTGTCGGTTCATGGTTAGGGATAAAGGCGATGGGATAGGCGGCGCGGGTATTCTCTGTAAGTGATGCATCATCGAGGTCTATATCGCGTGTTCTCATATCGATTTTTACATTTTCAAGGATAGTGCCGAATCGTCTTGTGCATTCGAAGATCTGGGGCTCCGCATAATGGGAGAGGTTGATCACCTTGGCGTAACATCCCCCCTCGAAATTGAAGATGCCGTTATCACTCCAGCCGTGCTCATCGTCTCCAATGAGGTAGCGGTCAGGGTCGGCCGACAGTGTTGTTTTACCTGTGCCCGAAAGGCCGAAAAATAGGGCTGTGTCGCCTTTTTCCCCTTTGTTGGCCGAACAGTGCATTGAGAGGACGCCTTTGGCAGGAAGGAGGTAATTCATAACACTGAAAATCGATTTCTTTATTTCACCTGCATAGCTCGTACCGCCGATGAGGATAAGTTTTTTCTTGATATCGACGAGGATGAATGCTTCCGAGTTGGTTCCGTCATGCTTGGGTGATGCCCTGAAACCGGGGATGTTGATAACTGTAAACTGGGGGATGAAGTTGAGAAGTTCTTCATCTTCCATAATCCTGATAAACATGATACGGGCGAAAAGAGAGTGCCAGGCATCTTCCGTAATGACGCGAATGGGAATCCGGTAATCAGGATCAGCGCCTGCATAGCAATCCTGGACATAAACGTCTTTTCCCTGGAGGTAAGCCTGCATTCTCAGGAAAATTTTATCAAACTTGTCTTCAGAGAAAGGGCGGTTGCTTTCACCCCACCAGACGTTGTCCTTGCTTGTTTCTTCCTCGATAACAAAACGGTCCCTGGGAGAACGGCCTGTATAATCGCCTGTTCTTACAACGAGAGGGCCTCGGTAGGATATAATGCCCACGCGCCTTCTGATCGATTGTTCATAAAGTACCGGCGGGACGCATGTCCAGTAAATATGATTTACGTTTTCAATGCCATGTTTGTCGAGACCGTAATTGGGGTTGTGCAAACCGCCTACCATGTTGTATTCCTCCCTTTATGAGCTATAAATATTTTAGCCGCTTATTATTGTAAAGGCATAAGATAGCATAAAAATGTTTGAAGAAAAAGGATGTCATGGAAAAGATGTTGTTTTTTATGTGAAATAATGGTGATGATTGCACAATCTAAGAAAATGCCCTCCCCTCTCCCTGAGGGAGAGGGCTTATTTATAGCTGCCTACAAAAACACAATAATCTTTAATCTTTTGTTAATCTGCTTTTTTGTATACTCATATCATAAAATAAGAAATAACTTAGGGAGGAAAACCATGGAAACTATGATGATATTGACAAAGGTAATTGGATCTCTTTATACCATTGTTGTTGTATTGGCAATGATCGTTATGCTGTAAAAGAATGGTACCGGACAACAGGGTTGAAGCGGTTTTTTTTGCATTTATTAAAAAAGCTTGTGATATAATCCCTGCTTTAATCAAGGCCAGAATCAAGTCAATTTATGAAAAAAAATTCTTTATTATTGCCATTAAGATTCTTTCTATATGTGGGCCTTTTTTTCTTTTTAGCCGCTTGCTCTCATACTGTTAACAATGAGGTGGCGCCTCTTATTGAAGATGGCTCGGTTTATTCTCTTTCAGATGAGGGAGGGGAAGAGATTAAAGAAAAATGGTGGCTTGCCTTTAATGATCCCCGCCTTGATGAACTTATTAATAAAGCGTTGTCAGATAGTTTTACTTTAAAGTCTTTTTACGCAAGAACTATACAGGCCGCCTCTCTGGAAAAACAGGCAAATGCCGTCAGGAAACCGCCTCTTACAGGTGAGCTGTCGCAAAGTTCGGACTGGGATAGTGATGGTGAACGAAGTGATACGTCAGCACTTGAACTGGGACTTTCATGGGAACTCGATCTCTGGTCGAGGCTGTCATCGGCTGAAAAGGCACTATTACTGGAAAATGAAGCGACAGGTGAAGATCTTGCCGGCGCGGCCCTCATTCTTGGTTCACAGGTGGCCCATACTTATTATCAGATTATTGAAACACAGGCACAGTTAAGGCTGCTTAAGAGCCAGATCGAGGTGGGAGAAAGATTTCTTCACCTCATCGAACTCCGCTTTAAAAATGGCAAAGCCTCTCTTGTCGATATCTACCAGCAGCGGCAGCAGGTAGCAGCCCTCAAATCTCAACTTCCACCGCTACGGGCGAAGTTATCGCTTCTTGCCAACGGTCTTCATGTACTCCTTGGCCGCGTACCATCAGGTGAGTTTAAAGAAGAGGCTAACTCTCTTCCTGAGCTTCCTCCATTGCCAAAGACAGGCATTCCCGCTGATCTCCTTATTAAAAGGCCCGATCTCAGAGTACGGCACAAGCGGCTTGTTGCCGCAGACTACCGTGTGGCTGAGGCCGTAGCCGGCAGACTTCCGGCAATTAAGCTTTTTGCTTCGGGAGGGCTGCGGGGTGATGCTCTCTCGGGCAGCAACCGTTTTTATTCCCTTATGGGAGAACTGGTCATGCCTATTATCGACTGGGGCAGGCGAAAGGCTGAAGTTGAGAGACGAAAGGCTATTGTTGATGAACAGCTTGCCCTTTATACGCAGGCCTTTCTCCTTGCCATAGAAGAAGTTGAAAATGCCCTGCGACAGGAAAAGGAACAGCTGGCGCTTATTGAAGCGCTTGGTGAGCAATATGAGATTGCCGGGGAAACTTTGGGTGAGACGAGGAAGCGCTACCTGCAGGGAGTGAGCGATTATCTCCCCCTCCTTACGGCGCTTCAGTCTGTGCAAAAGCTTGAACAGGATATGCTCCGTGAAAAAGGAGAGCTTATTTCAAACCGTATACTGCTCTACAGGGCGCTGGGAGGGAGTAAATTCTCCCCTCTCGATAAGCCTGACAATGAGCCCCATCGGGAAAATGAGGAGTTATAAATGAGTGATATAAAAATTAAAAGAAGATTAGCGGCAGCCGCCATAATCATCTCTATTACGGCAGCCCTTGTTTATGTTTTTTATGCCATGAAGCCTGCGACGAAAAAGAGGAGGCCCAAACCTGTCGTTCCCATTGTGGAAGTCCTTAATATTTCTCCCTCAACGGAAAGTGTATATATAGAGGCGGCAGGAGAGGTTATACCTGCAATGGAAGCAAATCTCTTTGCTGAAGTGGAGGGGAAGATTATCGATATAAGCAGTGAACTCGTTCCTGGCGGTATTGTAAAAAAAGGTGATAAGCTGGTGAGTATCGATAGGGCTGATTATATTCTTCGCGTGAAGGAGCTAAAAGCTGGGCTTGCCGAGGCTGAGTCGCAGCTGGAACTTGAAGAGGGACAGCAGGTGGTTGCCCGTGAGGAGTGGCGTCTTTTTGAAAAGGAGCATGCTGCAGCTCAGGCTGATAAAAGTCTTGCTCTAAGGGAACCCCATCTGAAAAGTGCAAAGGCCCGGCTCGATGCCGCCAGAAGCAGACTGGCTGCGGCTGAACTCGATTTAAAAAGGACGACGGTCGTTGCTCCCTTCAACGGAATTATTTTGGAGGAATTTGCTGAAAAGGGCCAATACGTAGGAAGGCAGGGAAAAATTGCCACACTGGCCGGAACGGATTACTTCTGGGTACGTGTTTCGATCCCTCTCGGGTATGTTTCACGGATTGCCTTCCCGGATAAAAAGAATAAAAGCGGAGCAGAGGTAAAGGTCATTCTCGATACATCCAATGGCAAGAAAGTTATCCGCAGCGGTAATGTTGAAAAATTACTGGGCGATCTTGATCTTAAAGGACGAATGGCGAGAATCCTCGTCAGGATAGATGATCCCCTTGCCCTTGGAGACAAGGCGGGTGACGGCAGGATACTCATCGGCAGTTTTGTCAAACTTCAAATTGATGCCGGTAAACTGGAAAATATTTATGCCCTTCCCAGGGAAGTGGTACATGAAGGGGATCGTCTTTTTATTTTCAAAAAGGACAACACGCTAGATGTGCGGAAACTGGATATCCAGTGGCGTCGAAAAAATGAGCTTTTAGGCCTTGTCAAAATGGATGAAGGGGAACGTCTTATTGTAAGTCGTCTGCAGAATGCCCTTCCCGGGATGAAGTTGAGGGCTGCCGGGGATAAGGTAGTGGGGGATAAGGTGGGGAAGGCAGAGGGGAAAGGGAAGGAGTAGAGAGGATTTTACCACCCCTAAAGCCCTTTATGCCCTGTGGGTGCTCCTAAAAATAGGAGGGGAGATTAAAGTTCCTCCCCTTGAGGGTAGAGGTTAGGAGGGATCTTAAAGGACTGTTGAAATGAAGTAATCACATTTCATTGATCTGGTTAAAATTTCATGAATAGCGATAAAAATATAAGAAAAGGTCTCCTTTCTTGGATGGCCGACAATCATGTGGCAGCCAACCTTCTCATGATAGCACTCATCATCGGTGGTCTTGTAAGTGCATTCAAGATTAAGCAGGAGGTCTTCCCTGAATTTGCCCTTGATATAGTCAAAGTTACTGTTGCCTATCCCGGGGCTACGCCTGAGGAGGTGGAAGAGGGGATAATCCTTGCCGTTGAGGAAGAGGTGCGGGCATTGGAGAACATTGACCGCGTTACTTCCATTGCCCTCGAAGGGCGGACTACTATCATCGCAGAATTGGTGACCGGTGTTGATGCCAACTACATGTTGCAGGAGATAAAGAGCGCCGTTGACCGCATTACTTCCCTACCTGAAGATGCTGAAAGGCCAGTCATCAGCCTCCAGTCGAGACGCCGTGAAGTGATCAGGCTTGCCCTTACGGGAAATTTTGATGATCGGACAATGTATGACATGGCGAGTCATATGAGGGACGAACTGGCTGATCTTCCAGAAATTACCCAGGTTGAATTAAGAGGAGTCAGGGAGCCCGAAGTAAGTGTTGAGGTGCCCCGTCATAGGCTGAGGGCTTATGGTTTAACCCTTGGTGATATTGCAGGGGCCATCAGGGAACAGTCCGTTGACATTCCTGCCGGAGGGATCAAGACAAAGGGAGGAGAGGTTCTTTTAAGGACCAAGGAGCGGCGTGACTATGCCGGTGAATTTGCAGGGATTTCACTGGTAAGCCGCAAGGATGGTACGGAGGTCAAACTGGGTGATATTGCTACTATCAGGGAGGGTTTTGCCGAGACAGATAAAGAGGCCTACTATAACGGCAAGAAGGCTGTTTTAATTAATGTGTTTCGTACCGGTGAGGAGACACCCAACGAGATATCGGAGGCTGTTTATGATTACATAACTTACATCAAGCCATCCCTTCCTCCCGGCATGGACCTGGCCGCCTACAGGGACAGGTCTGAACTCTATCAACAGAGACTCGACCTTCTCTTGTCCAACGGTGCTATTGGGCTTCTTCTCGTCGTTATTACTCTTACCCTTTTCCTTGAGGCGCGTCTCGCTTTTTGGGTTGCCATGGGTATTCCCATGGCTGTTATCGGTTCTTTTATTATCCTTTCCTTTTCGGGAGGAACTATCAATATGATCTCCCTTTTCGCCTTTATTATTACACTCGGTATCGTCGTTGATGATGCCGTAGTTGTTGGTGAGAATATCTACTATCATCGCCAAAAGGGGCTTTCTCCTCTGGCTGCTTCCGTTAAGGGTGTGAGAGAGATGTCAGTGCCTATATTCATTGCTGTTTCAACGAATATTCTTGCTTTTGTTCCGCTACTTTTTGTTACCGGTCGGATGGGGCGTTTCTTTTTCGTTCTGCCCGCTGTTATAATTTCGGTTTTCCTTATTTCACTGATCGAATGCCTTTTTGTCCTGCCGGCTCACCTCAATTATCCCAGGAGGAAAAGAGGGCGATTTATGGAACTTTTCGAGGCTCTTCCTGACCGTTGTGCAGTGGGACTTGAATGGTTTATAGATCGGATTTTTTCACCTCTTGTTCGTTTCTGTCTCTCCTATCGCTATCTAACGGCCCTCGTCGCCATTGCTGTTCTTATTGTCTCTCATGCCTACTGGACTAATGGCTGGATCAATTATTCATACTTTCCCCGTATACAGACAGATAGTATCGATGCAGAAATCGAACTTCCCTATGGTTCACCTGTCGAGGAAGTCAGGCGTATTGCCCGTCTTGTTGAAGAGGGGGGGCTAAGGGCCGTAGATAAAAACGGGGGCAGGGAAATTGTAAGAGGGGTGATGACTGACATTTCGGGGGGAAATACGGCACAGGTTACTTTTCAGCTCGTTCCCCAAAATGAGCGGGAAATGACATCACGCCAGTTCAGTATTAAGTGGCGCCAGGAGGTAGGAGAAATCCCGGGTCTGGAAAGGCTCTTCTTCGATTACGTCGTAGGTCCAGGTGGTTCGGCGGCCATCAATATAGAATTGACCCATCCCGATCCGAAGACGCTTGAGGCTGCTGCAAGTGACGTTGCTGCAGAGCTTGCCCAATATAAGGGTGTTACCGATATTGATGATGGTTTTGCACAGGGAAAACCACAGTTTGATTTTAATATGAAAGCTGAAGGGCGTTCACTTGGTTTAACTGCAAGGTCTCTCGGTAGCCAGGTAAGGCATGCTTATTATGGGGCTGAAGCGCTTCGCCAGCAGCGGGGGCGCGATGAAGTCAGGATTATGATCCGATTACCCAAAGAGGAGAGACGGTCGCTTTACAGTCTGGAAGAACTCCTTATATTAACGCCTGATGGAGGTGAAGTGCCTCTTTCCTCAGCGGTGACGATTACAGGGAGCCGCGCCTATACGGAGATTGATAGAGTTGACGGCAAGAGAGTGCTCAACGTCAAGGCGAGTGTCATTCAGGGGGTGACTAATGAGAATAAGGTCCTTGATGGTCTAAAGAGGAATTTTCTCCCCGAACTGAAGGCAAAGTATGCCGGCCTTAAATATACCTTTGCAGGCCGGCAGAGGCAGCAGGCTCAGTCACAGGAAGACCTTCATATGGGGATTACCTTTATCATGGCGGGCATCTTCTGCTTTCTTGCTATTCCTTTCAGGAGCTATGCCCAGGCGATAGTGGTTATGCTTAGCATCCCTTTCGGTCTTGTATGTGCCCTTGTAGGGCATATTATCATGGGTTATGATATGAGCATCACCAGTATTTTCGGCATGATTGCTCTTTGTGGAATTGTGGTCAACGGAGGCCTTGTATTTATAATCACAGCCAATAAGATGATGCGAGAAGAGGGGAAAAGCGCCTATGACGCGGCCTATCTGGCGGCAAGGCGGAGGTTCAGACCTATTATGCTCACATCGCTAACCACCTTTTTCGGCCTTGCCCCCATGATCTTCGAACAATCGGTCCAGGCCAGGTTCCTCATCCCCATGGCCATTTCCCTCGGCTACGGCATCCTATTTTCCACAGGTGTTGTCCTGCTGCTTACACCAACGCTTTACGTTATTCACCAGGATCTCCGGCACCAGATCAAGGCTTTTTTCGGGAGAGATGAAGAGGGTATGGGGGAGAGTGGCGAAGTAAAAGAAGAAATGGAAGCGTGAACTGCCCCCGATTTTACTTAAACTAATTCCAAATCCCTCCTGACCTCCTCTATGAGCCGTTGTCTCCGAGCCATAGGCCTTTACAAAGGGAGTAAGAATATACTTACTGCAAGGTAAAGGGCTCAAAGGAATGCTTGCAATACCGGCCCGGAATGGCATGGTCTCCCTCTTCAAAGTCGAAGAAAACACAGTCCACTCCTTTGGCTGAAGTTATGGAATAGGTAACTGACGCCATGTAAGATAACGCGCCGCTCGTTCCCATTCTCCGGGTAAGGTGCTCAGAGTTGGCAATGCCGATAAATACGGTATTGTTTTCCTGCTTGTTGAAGATCACGCGCGGGAGCTCCTCCTGATTAAATTCGTAATTTAACGCTTCAGTAATTCTTTTGGCATCGGCCGATTTAAGGGCTTTTTTAAAAACAGGAAAAAGACCGGCATCTTCGGTAGTCCATATGCCCGGTTGGTAGCCGTCAACAAGTCTTTTTATCCGCTTGCTCATCGCCTGCTTTTGTTCTTCATGTTTCTTGACTTCTTCAAAAAGTTCCCCGTTTTTCTTTGACAGTTCCTTGTTTTTTGCCGCAAGCGCATTGACTTTTGCTTCAAGCGCTTTAACTTCCGGTATTTTCTCTACACCCCTTTGGGTTTGCGGTGGCGTCACTCCTTCAGGTTCAGGTTTTTCACCGTTGCATCCAAAAAATTGAAATAAGAGTACACTGCAGATGATCAGGAAAAGAAGATGCTTTTCATTGCTGTATCTTTTCATAGGGAAACCTCCAAATCTTATATAATATATAAAATTAGCCCATTTATTTTGTTTTCGCAACTTCATCGGCTAAATATCTTTGCATTTAATAGCAAAGTCAACATGATAGTGATCGTCATGGCGCACCCAGGATTTTTTCTTTGGAATGGTAATGTTTTTCCTCATGTATTCTCCGTATTTGGTCTTATAAAGCAGGGATTGCAGATGAGGATCAAATATTACTCTCTCGATGTCAATGCCATACTTTTTCGCCGTTTTATGCAAAGCAACAATGTGAGCCCCCATACTTTCAAAGTCAATGGTGTACTCTTTATAAATTCCCTTCCTGCTAAATTCAATGTTGTAACCCCATTTATTAAAGAGATGGGTTGGTAAGTAAAGAGACTCGCCCTTCCTGTTTGTGACGGGAACAATGAAGTCCACTGACAGACCATTTTGATGGGTTTTATGGGGCTTAAAAGGGCCGCCTTCCTTAAAACCGGTTTCAGCATATTTAAAGACTTTAGAGGGCTCTTCCTTTTCAAGCATGCCGTAGCTTTCTGTGACAACATCCCTGACGGTACTGTGGACGTAGGTTCTGCCTGATAAATTGGCAAGAATGCTGTAGGAAATGTAATTATTACCCCCCGAGGGGAGTTTGACGCCTTTTTCCAGTCTGCCCTTTGAAGTGGTTCCGTAACAGATGCTCTTTTCTTCAGTCCAGGCAGTTATGGGTGAGATGGAAAGGAAAATGATCAGTATAAATGTTGTTTTAATCATTTCTATTATTTCTCTATCAGTGCATGGGAAGATCAGGATGCAGTCTGAGCGCAGGAATGGATTGCATAAATGAGGTCTTTCTTTTTTATCGGTTTGGACAGGTGGCTTGTGCAACCTGCATTAATACACTTTTCTACTTCCTCTTTTAAAGCGTGTGCCGTGAAGGCTATAACAGGCGTTTCTTCTTTATCATTTCTTTTTTCCCATCCCCTGATGGCCCTTGTCGCCGAATAACCATCCATAACGGGCATCTGCATATCCATGAGGACAAGGTCATATTCATTGCTAACAAAAAGTTCAATGGCTTCTTCGCCGTTTTTAGCCATATCGATGGTGTGCGGCGTATCTTTCAGAAAGGCCTCTACCAGCAGACGGTTGTCTTCCGCGTCTTCTGCCAGGAGGATTTTAAGCGGCCCTTCTTTAGGCCAGGGTAAAAAAGTTTGCCTTTTGTCACTCTCTTCTTTGGAACCGATTTTCATGGCTATCGTGAAATAGAATGTGCTTCCTTCTCCCTCTTTACTCTCAACAGACAACTTGCCTCCCATCAAGTGAACAAGCTTTCTTGAAATGGAAAGCCCGAGACCCGTTCCGCCATGGGTACGTGTTGTTGAAGAATCTCCCTGCACAAACTCTTCAAATACTTTCTCTTTATTTTTTTCAGAGATGCCAATGCCCGTATCACTGACGGAAATAAGCAATTGACATGATTCATTTGGCCGGGGCGGTTCAAGACACCCGACGGAGACCATTACTCTGCCCGTGTCTGTGAATTTAATGGCATTACCGATAAGATTGACTAATATTTGTCTAAGGCGAATGGGGTCACCCAGCAGATAGCCCGGTACGTCGTGAGAAATCTCTTTTTTCAGTTCGATCCCTTTTTGGGCCGTCTTGATATTAAATATGGAAAAGATTTTTTCAATTTCTCCGGGCAGAGAGAAATTAATCTCTTCCAGTTCAATAAGCCCTGCCTCTACTTTGGAAAGATCGAGGATATCATCAATAATCCTTATGAGCGAATCTCCGGATTTTGTGAGACGCGCCACGTATTCCTTTTGCTCCTTGCTCAGGGCGGTTTCCGAAAGGAGTTCCGCCATTCCGATAATGCTGCTCATGGGTGTCCTTATCTCATGGCTCATATTAGCGAGAAACTCGCTCTTGGCCCTGTTTGCATCTTCGGCCATTTCCTTCGATTTTTTCAGCATCCTGGCCGACTCATTACGATCCGTTATATCGACAAAAGTAACGACGGAACCGATGACCCTGCCTTTATGCTCAAGCGGGTAAGACCAGTATTCCGCTTCGAAGCTGCTCCCGTCTTTACGCCAGATCACTTCATCGTCGACGTGTGTGCCGCGGCCCTTGTGAAATGCCTCGTATATCCTGCATTCCTTTTCGGGATACTTTGAACCGTCAGGGTGGCTATGATGAATAAGGTTATGCATGTTTTTTCCCAAAAGACTTTCGGCGCTGTCATAACCGAGGAGTTTAATGCATGATTTGTTTGCAAAGGTACAATTCCCCTTGAGATTGAGGCCGTAGATCGCTTCTGCTGCGGAATTTATAAGCAGGTTAACATGGTTTTCACTTTCTGTTAAGGTTTCCAGGAGATAATCGAGGTCGGCTTTTCTAAAATCAATTCTTTTTGTGGAGGTCATGTCGGCAGGACTTAGCCGCCTTGCAATAGTAACGGCCCTGCTTACAGGCTTTCCGATTTTTCTGTCTACCAGTAAAATGAGAAGAAGAACAAATAGAGAGGCAAAGAGCAGCGCCGTTGCAAAGACCCTTTGTTCCACTTTTATAATTTCATTTTGCAGATTTTCTATTTTCAGCTTTTCAATGGTCATCAGCCGTTTAATCAGCCTGGCCAGCGATTCATGAAGTGAAATATCTCCTTTCCTGATTAATTTATCGGCAGCCATGTGGGCATCTTTATCTGTTTTCTTGAAGAGGTGGATTGCCTGCCGGTATTTTTTTCCAAGGAGGTGATGGTTTTCCCTGACTTTTATGAGCAGTTTATTCAATTCATTATCTTTATGTTCAGCCAATATGGATTCGAGATCATTGAGCCCGGAAAGGAACTGTCGCTCAATAGCATAAAAATTGCTCAAATGACGGTAGTAAAGTTGTTCATCCTGCCCCCTTAAAAGAATATCTTTCCATGCCTGAACCTGTTTGTCGAAGAGATCTTCCGTCTCTTCCGCCAAATGGATCTGGGCATGCATTTTTTCAGTAAGAATCACCTGTTTCTCCATCCCTTTTCTGGAAAGAAGTGATATATAGGCGCCCACAGCCAGCATTACCGATATTGCAGATATGAGGACAAGGGAGAGAAGGCTTCTGATTCCGGGTTTAATGAGAATGGGTTTCATTATTGTAAATGTTATCTATTGTTTGACGGGAGTGAATAACTGTTCACCATTTATACGAAAATTGCGGATCAGCTTACGGCCTTTTTCAGAGCTTATAAAATCAATAAATGCGGCCGCCCCTTCGGTGTTGACCGAGGGGTGTTTATTTGGGTTGACGGCAATGATGTTATAATAATTAATGAGCTTTATACCAGGGGCCATAAGGATCAATACCTGCCGCTTTCCACAAGCTTTTCTCCCTCTCATAGGTACCCGAATCATCAGGCCGGGAGAGAAAGAGCGCTTCTTTTGAGGCAATGTTTTTTAAGGCTTTCAGCACATCTTTCTCTTTACTTATGCCTGCCGGGTCATGGGCCGGACCTGCCATGACAAAATCATTATACATGGTTGTGTGGCGTTTCAGGCCGAATCCCTCATTAATTACCCCTGTTAATTTGATGATTTATTGGAAATAGAGGTTCTCAGGTCAGGGGAGATGAGTCTGTCATGTCAATATAAGTATACAGGAGAAAAGATGGATTTCAAATTGACTTGACTTTTAAAACGTTGTCATGTCTGCTCTCTTTTCCGGTTTGAGCAACAGCCCGCCTTAAATTTGACACCCATTTTAGGAAGGTGTAAACTCCAACTGTAAGTATTATAACCTTTTTCATGTGGAAACTATGGCCGCACATTCGGATAATAATGAGGTGAGTCTCGGCAAGCTTATCAGCAGAATTAAAAGCGAAGGGATAGAGGAAGCTTCCAAAAAAGCGGAAGATATCATCACCGGGGCAAAAGCGGATGCCGCAAGGATTGTCGATGAAGCTGAAAGAAAGGCCCTTCATATCGTTACAAATGCCCGTAAAGAAGCTGAAGAGAGCAGTCAGCGAGGAATAGACTCACTCAAACTTGCCGCACGGGATAGCGCCATCGCCTTAAAACGATCTATTGAGGAAACCTTCCGCTCTGTTATTCTTAAGGACTGTAATGAAGCCCTTACCGGCGAGGCGCTTCAATCACTTATCGGAAAGATAGCAGAAGCATGGCACAAGGGAGATAAGGAGAGGGAAACCCTTGAGATTATTATCAGTGAAAAAGACCGGAAGGGATTGTCGGACAGCTTTATAAAAAAACTCGGAAAAGCGCTTGAAAGGGGAGTAGAAGTAAAAGGCCGTTCCGGCATGAAGGGCGGTTTTCGCGCGGGACTGAAGGGGGGTCATATGTATTACGATTTCAGCGATGAGGCTGTTGCCGAACTGCTTTTAAACAATCTCTTTCCCGAACTTGCGGCCATTCTCGATGAAAGGGGCAAAAAGGAGGAAGATAAGTGAAAAGCAGTTATTACTACTTTGTCGCTTCACTGCCCCACCTTTCTTTTTCTCAAACAAAGCCGATTTCCTATGAACATTTCCTCTCCCTTTGCGCTTCATTTCTTCATGCTAATGATTTTGACATTATAAAAAGCATTTCCCTTGCCGCCGCCGGAGGTAAGGCTGACTCTCTTGATTCCATGAAAAAATGGACGGCCTGGGACAGGGCGCTTCGATGGGAACTTGGACGCTTGAGGGCTGCCAAATTGGACCGTCAAATTGCGGCGCATGAGAATGCGGACAATAGTATTGCTTCCCATGCTGCAATGGTGGCAAAGGAGATTTTTGCCCTTTCCGCGCCCCTCGATGCCGATGAACAAATAGATAGAGCGAGATGGGAATATGTGGAACTTCTCGAATTTGGCCGTTACTTTGATATTGAGTGGCTCGCCCTTTATAGTCTCAAGCTTCACATACTGGAAAGGCGTGAGACCTTTGATCAAAAAGCAGGATTGCAGCGTCTTCATGCCATAATGGAGGGCGCGAGAAATAACTATGACGCAAAAGGAGACCCTGTGGAGGCAGATCTTGGCTAGGGTGGGATCTATTACAGGTGTTAACGGTAACATGGTTACCGTCAGGGTTGATGGCAGGGTCCGCCAGCATGAAGTTGCCCATGTTCATCTCGGTGAGAGGCGGCTAAAATCGGAAGTGGTGCGTATTCGGGGTGATATAGCCGATTTGCAGCTCTTTGAAAATTCACGGGGCCTCAGGGTGGGAGGAGGGGTTGAATTTACGGGAGAACTTCTCTCCGTCGAGCTTGGCCCCGGTTTGCTGGGCAGTGTATTTGACGGTCTCCAGACGCCGCTTAAGGTCATGGCCGGGAGTTTCGGCCACTTTCTTGAAGGGGGAGTAAGTATCCCGTCGCTTTCGAGGGATAGAAAATGGCAGTTTTCGCCTCTTGTCAAGACAGGCGACAGCGTGGAAGCAGGCCATAGGATAGGCTTTGTCAGGGAGGGGAAGTTCGATCATCACATCATGGTCCCCTTTCATCGGGTTGGAACTTTTACCGTCAGCGATATTGTTGAGTCCGGTGAGTACCTTATCGATGATAAAGTGGCATGCATCGAGGGAAATGATGGTGAAGAACATATTACCCTCTCTTTCCGGTGGCCCGTCAAGCGGCCCGTTACGGCCTATGAAGAGCGTCTTGCGGCAAAGGAAAATCTGCTTACCAGAATTCGCATTATCGATACTCTCTTTCCTGTGGGCAGGGGAGGGACTTACTGCATACCGGGGCCTTTCGGCGCCGGTAAAACGGTGCTCCAGCAGATCACCAGCCGCAATGCCATGGTAGACGTCGTCATCATTGCCGCCTGCGGTGAGAGGGCCGGTGAGGTGGTGGAGACGATCCGCCACTTTCCCGAAATCAAGGACTCCTTTACAGGCCGGTACCTCATGGAGAGGACCATCATCATCTGCAATACGAGCTCCATGCCTGTAGCGGCCAGGGAGTCTTCCGTCTATACGGCCGTTACCCTGGCCGAGTATTACCGTCAGATGGGGCTAAACGTGCTTCTTCTTGCCGATTCAACATCACGCTGGGCCCAGGCCATGCGTGAGCGTTCAGGCAGGCTGGAAGAGATTCCCGGTGAAGAGGCTTTTCCCGCCTATCTCGAATCGGTTATTGCCGATTTTTATGAACGGGCGGGAACAGTAAGGTTAAAAGACGGTTCCACAGGCTCCGTTACTATTGGCGGAACGATCAGTCCTTCGGGAGGCTTTTTTGAAGAACCTGTTACGCAGGCGACACTCAAGGTGGTGGGCGCCTTTCACGGATTATCGAGGGAACGCTCCGACGCCAGGCGTTATCCTGCCATCGAACCACTCCAGAGCTGGTCGCGCTACAGTGGGATCATCAGCGCTGAAGAGCGGGAATGGATACTTGCTTTTTTAAGAAAGGCCGATGAAATAGAGCAGATGATGAAGGTCGTCGGTGAAGAGGGAACCTCCCTCGATGATTACGTAATCTATATGAAAGGTGAACTTTTTGATGGCGTCTATTTGCAGCAGAATGCCTTTCATGAAATCGATTCGGCCACGCCGGAAGAGAGACAGGTTTATCTCTTTAACGTCGTTCGTGAAGTTATGGAAACGCCCTTTGCCGTTACCCGCAAGGATGACGCAAAAAATATCTTTTTTTCGCTGAGGCAGCTTTTTCTCGATCTCAACTTTACCGTCTGGGATTCACCTGAATTTATGTCTCTCGAGGAAAAGATCATAACCCTTATTAATGAGAATAAGGGTGAGAGCGCGGCTGCGCCGGTTCCGCAAATAGAAGAGGCCTTTGTCGAAACGCGGGCAAATTCTAAACTGTGGCGAGGCAGGAGACTCAAGAGACTCCGTCAGGAAGAAGATGGCTTCAGGGAGAGCGATGAAGAAGATCTACAGCAGGATTAGCGATATTTCAGGGAATGTCGTTACCGTAAAGGCAGGTCATGTGGGTAACGGTGAACTGGCGCTCATATCATCGGCAGGGGGGAAATCTTTGGCCGAGGTAATACGTCTTCATGGGGAAAAAGTCTATCTCCAGGTATTCAGCGGCGGTAGCGGTATTTCGACAGATGACGAGGTACGCTTTCTGGGACGGCGTATGGAAGTGTCCTTTTCTGATAATCTTCTTGGCCGCATCTTTAACGGCCGGGGCGAGCCCCGTGACAAAGGACCAAAGCTTACTGAATCAATGACCGAAACGGGAGGCCCTGCCGTCAATCCCGCCGTCAGGGTCGTTCCATCGAAAATGATCGATACGGGCATTCCCATGATCGACCTTTTTAACTCCCTTGTCGAGTCGCAGAAAATCTCCATTTTTACCACAGCGGGAGAACCCTACAACGAACTTATGGCAAGAATTGCCGTTCAGTCCGGTGTCGATGTCATCATTCTCGGCGGAATGGGACTTCGATTCGACGACTATGTATTCTTCAGGGATACTTTCAGGGAAAAGGGCCTGTTGCCGAGGTCGGTCCTTTTTATCCATACGGCCTCCGATCCCGTCGTGGAATGTACCATGGTGGCCGACCTTTCTTTGGCCGTTGCCGAGAAATTTGCCCTTCAGGGGAAGCGGGCGCTTGTACTCTTAACGGACATGACCAACTTTTGCGACGCCCTCAAGGAAATCGCCATCACCATGGAGCAGGTCCCTTCCAACAGGGGCTATCCCGGTGATCTTTACAGCCAGCTCGCATCGAGGTATGAAAAGGCCGTTGACTTTGAAGAGGCGGGTTCGGTAACGGTCCTGTCGGTAACGACTATGCCGGGAAATGACGTGACTCACCCCGTGCCGGATAATACGGGATATATTACGGAAGGGCAGTATTATCTCGACAAGGGATGGATTGAACCCTTCGGTTCACTGAGCCGGCTTAAACAGTTTGTTAACGGCAAGACACGGGAAGACCACCGGGCCCTCATGGACGGTATGATTCAGCTCTATGCAGACTACCGGGAAACGCTGGAAAAAAGGGCCATGGGTTTTAATATGACCCGGTGGGACAAAAAACTTTTAGCTTACGGAAAGCGCTTCGAAGAAGGGATGATGGATATTTCCTTAAACCTTTCTCTTCATGAGGCTTTAGACAGGGGCTGGCAAATGCTGGCCCATCATTTTACACCTGAAGAGACGGGATTAAGAACGGAGCTGATTAAGAAGTTCTGGCCTGAGGGAGTCAGTTAGCAGTCTTCCTTTGCAATGATAAGGGGCTTGACCTTTTCTTTCCTTATCGCCATTATAAACGGGCCGGAAGTGAAGGGGGGCTGTCTTTTTAATAGAGCGTTTTTATTTTTTTGAGGTCAACATTGTATCAGAATAAGGGTCGGGAAAATGCCGCAAAGTATAATTTTATCTTTATTTCCGGCTTATGCCTTCTTTTTTTTATAACAAGGTTCTATAAACTCCATGGGCTCCCCATATTTACAGATGAGTCGACTTACATCCGCTGGGCACAAATCATTGCAGAAGAGCCATCGCAGTTTCTGCTTTCCTTGAACATAGATGGGAAACAGCCCCTTTTTCACTGGATTAATGCCCTCACAGTGAAGCTTTTTAATAATCCTCTTACATCGATCCGGGTTATCTCTGTTTTTTCAGGATTTTTGTCAGCCCTTGCCCTTTATCATATTGCGCGCCTGCTTCATTCCAATGGCGCCGGCATATTGGCCCTTGCCCTCTATATTTTTACACCATACATGCTGATACATGATCGCATAGGCATAGCGGCTTCACTGCTTTCCCTGTTTATAACTTACACATTGCTAATATGCGTTATAATAAGCCGCCGGGGTGAAGGGAGCGGGAAATGGTTTCTCTTGCTCGGTCTCTTTCTAACGGCTGCCTTTCTTACAAAGACAACAGCCCTGCTCTATTTTTTGCTCCTGCCTGCCGTTATTTTTATTCTCGGCGGTACAAGAGGGGTCAAAAATAATTTATATTACTTCATGATTACTTATCTTGTTGCCTTTCTCATTATTGCGGTTATCAATTTGGGGGGATCATCGCCCCATGAAAGAAACCCTCTCTTTTATCAAAAGAAGTACTTTTTAACTGCCCGGGACCTCCTTTCTTTTCCACTTCATCTTTGGTGGAAAAATGCCGCTGTGCTGGTTAATTATCTCTACTCCTACCTGACGCCGTTCATATTTTGGGTCGTGGCTTTTTCCGTTTTTTTTGTCATTAAGTATAAAAAAAGAGACTATATTGCCCTTTTTCTCTGGTTTCTCTTTCCCCTAATGGTTTTAATGCTTATAGGGCAGATCCTCTTTTCGCGCTATATTGTTTTTGCCATCCCTTCCGCCCTGGTTATTGCATCCATTTCGATGCTTTATCTGCGGGAAAAGTTATTTGTTATTTTCCATAAGTTTCCTTTCAGGGGCTTATGGGCAAATGGGGTGATATCATTGTTTTTTATTCCCATGCTCATACTTGATTATGGTGTTATTATGAATCCCGTCAAGGCTGCCTTTATCCCGCAGGATCACTTCCAGTATGTAAGCGGCTGGCCTTCCGGTTATGGAATCAGTGAGGCCGCACAATACCTGAAGGAAAAAGCAAAAGAGCAGCCCATAACGCTTTTTTTAACGACTATGTGGGGACATCCCAATGATTCGCTCATCATCAATTTGAGAAATGAGCGGAACATAAGAATTTACGAAGCACATTGGTGGTATAAGGCTCCCATCGTCCCCGGGAATGTTGGCTATGCCCAAATGGGAAAGTCGAAATATTTAAAAGTGGTTGAAGGTACCCTTGATTTTAGTGAATTGAAGGAAACCTATTTTGCTACTGATTCCGAGAAATCACCGGAGATGGAATTTCTGGGACAAAATAGAAACTTTTATAAGGTTGCATCCTTTTTCAAGCCCGGGAAAAAATATTCCGTTGATATTTATAAACTCCGTAATTAGTGTTCAAGCGAAAATAGGGTTACCCCTAAAGTTGAAGGCCTATGCCTCTGAGAAGGTGTCCCCGTTAAATTATCAGACAAAAACCATGCAGGAAAAGGGTAAAAATGGAAGGAGCAGAAATTAATTGTTAACCTCTTTTAATAATAACTGGACGCTGGTAATCCCCATGGCAAATGAGGAGAATGACTTTTACCCTTTCATCAATGAACTGGTTGCTGTCCTTGATTATATGAAAAGCGGCCATGCCTTTCTCGTCATAGATGAAGTTTCCAGGGATAATACGCTGGAACTATGCCGGAAGCTTGCCGGGGGTGATTCCCGTTTTACCGTCATATGGGCGCCGGAAAACAGGAACATAGTGGATGCCTATTTAAGAGGCTACAGGGAGGCCCTTCTTAATGGGTATGACATAATTATTGAAATGGATGCAGGGCGCTCTCATGATCCAAGGGCGCTTCCCATGTTCTTGAGAGTTCTCAACGAAGGAAATGACTGCGCCTTCGGCAGCCGGTTCATTAACGGCGGTTCCATGGTCGATTCGCCTTTCAAAAGACGGCTGCTGTCATGGGGAGGAACTTTTCTCGCTAATATTTTACTTGGCACGAAAATGAATGACATGACCTCCGGCTACCAGGGTTTTCACGCTTCAATAGTAAAAGCTTTTATCGATTATCCCTTCAGGTCAAAGGCCCATTTTTACCAGACAGAACTGAGATATTTATTGAGAAGATCGAAATATATGGAAGTTCCCATTCATTACAAGGCCCCTTCACCACGTGTTTCCAGGCATGCTGTTAGAAATTCTTTTGCCGCCCTCTTTTACTATTTTGGGAAACGTTGTATCTTTCAAAGTGAATGGATAGAAGGGAGAAGGCAATCATGAAGCTCCCCTCACTCATTATTACTTCCATTGCCGGTCCCCGTAACGGCATTCTTGTTCAATATGCCAAAGCGTGCGCAAAGCGGGGGGTCCCCTTTTTTCTTATTGGGGATGTTCCCTCTCCACAAGACTTCACACTTGAGGGCTGCCGCTTTTACGGAATCGAAGATCAGCAGAAACTGGATTTTAGATGCCTTAAAAATCTTCCTCTCCGTCATTATGCCAGGAAAAATATTGGATACCTTCTTGCTATCAGGGAGGGGGCTCAAATTATTATTGAAACCGACGATGATAATGTGCCGGAAGAGGGTTTCTGGAATGAACGAAGTGAAGTCAATGAAGGTGCTTTCATTAAGGGGGCGGGCTGGGTAAATGCCTATTCCTACTTTACTGACGAGCAAATATGGCCCAGGGGCTATCCCCTGGACCTTATAAAGAATACGGATTTCCCTTCACATATTCCACATGTTAAAGAAATAAAGTGCCCCGTTCAGCAAGGCCTGGCTAATGACAATCCCGATGTTGATGCCATTTACAGGCTTGTTGCGCCTCTTCCCCTGCGTTTCAGAGACGAGGGGAACCTTATTCTTGGTGAGGGAAGCTGGTGTCCTTTCAATAGCCAGAATACGACCTGGTTTCCTCATGCCTTTCCGCTCCTTTATCTTCCTTCTTTTTGCAGTTTCAGAATGACTGATATCTGGAGAAGCTTTGTTGCCCAGAGAATCTGCTGGGCAAACGGCTGGGGCCTCCTTTTTCATGGTCCCACCGTTAGCCAGATCCGTAATGATCATGATTTGATGAAAGATTTTAACGATGAAATAGCGGGGTATTTGCATAACAGGGCAATTTGTGATTCTCTTGCCGCTTTGCCGCTTAAATCAGGGATTTCCGGGATTCCCGCAAATATGATGAAATGTTACGAGCAACTGACAGTGCTTGGCCATATTGATGCAAAAGAACTGACGCTTCTTGAAGCATGGCTCAGGGACCTGGATGAGGTGACGCCGAAAAAATAAGCCCGCTCCATGCAGGGGGGCAAAAAATCGGTTAAAATATGAGTACGGGCACAGATTAAGACCGGACGATTGGCTTTGCTTGTTCATAGCCCGTCCTTGCGCGGAGACTTACTGAAAGGATGCAGAAAATTAAACTCACAAAACATGAACTCAAGCGTCATAAGGAGAATTTAAGGCGTTATAACCGCTTTCTCCCCACCCTCACGGCCAAAAAACAGCAGCTTCAGCGTGAGATTGTAAGAATCAGGGGGGAGATAAAGGGGCTGGAAAGTACCTTTAAAGAAGAAAGGGCAGGTATCATGCCCTGGGTTTCACTTCTCGCTGAAGATGTGGGTCTTGAAAAAATGGTGCGTTGCAAAGGGATCAGGCTGGGGGCGGATAATATTGCCGGTGTGGATATTCCCGGGTTTGAAGGTGTTGATCTTGCCGTGACTGACTATGATCTCCTGTCAACGCCCCTCTGGGTTGATTGGGCGATAGAAAAGCTGGGGAGACTCATGGTACTGGATGCCCGGATCGACGTGCTAAAAAAGCAGATAGCCCTTCTTGCGCAGGAGTTGCTTGTGACGACCCAGAGAGTCAACCTTTTCGAAAAGGTAAAAATTCCGGAGGCCATCGACGCCATCAGAAGAATAGCGATTCATCTTGGCGACCAGCAGACGGCGGCTGTTGTCTGGGCCAAAATGGCGAAGAAAAAATTGCAGGTACAGGGCATATGATTGTTGCCATGAAAAAAATAACCTTTCTCATGAGGCCGCGCTGGTCTTATGAAGCGACTGCCCTTCTCAGGGAGGCAGGCGCGCTGCATTTAAGTTGCCCCCTTACTCCCGCAAGCGAGCATATTGCAACCATTGAAAATAAAATGAAAACCCTTGAAAAGGCGATAGCTATTCTCCAAAAGGCGGGGGCAGGGGAAGGGGAAGGGGAAGGGGAAGGGAGAAAGAGTTTTACCATCGAAGAAGCGCAAGTCCTGACGGGACGGATTATTGACCTTGATGAAGCGGCCTGTGAAGTGGCGAGGGATTTGGAGAAACTTGAAAGTGAATACGAGAGGGTTGTCCGCTGGGGGGATTTCAATCACGCTGACATAGAGGCCCTTGAAAAGGCCGGCATCGATGTGACGCTTTTTTCATGCCCTCAAGAGGCCCTTGAAAAGTTGCCGGCCGGCTTAAACGGGCATGTTATCAATCGGATCGGCGGCAGGTGCTTTGTGGTGGTTTTCTCTAAAGGTGAAAGACCGCAAATTCCTTTCAGTAAGGTAGAGGCGCCTCATCGTTCTTTCAAAGAGATAGGGCAATTGATTGATGAAAATAAGGAGAGACTTTTAGCTGTTAATGAAGCGTTGAAGGGACTTGCAGGCGCATTGCCGCTATTGATGGAAATATTGGAGGCTTTTAGGGATAAGCTTGAATTTGAGAAGGTGCGCCGGGGAATGGGGGAAGAGGACGGCATTGCCTATGTTAAAGGTTTTGTCCCCGCTTGCCGTCTTGAAGTGTTGAAAAAACTGGCCTCCCAAGAGCGTTGGGGCATTGTTGTCGAGGAACCGGGAGAGGAAGATGATGTGCCCACACTTATCAGGCATTCCAGGTTATCGGCGCTTTTTCAGCCGGTCATGTCTTTTATGGGCATAACACCGGGCTACTTTGAGTATGATACCAATGCCGTCTTCCTTATCTTCTTTTCCCTCTTTTTTGCCATGATTGTCGGTGATGCAGGTTATGGTCTGTTACTGCTTGTTGCCACCTTTGCGCTTCAGCGCTTTAACGCGTCTTTCTCCGGTCATTTGCAGAAGCTTTCTTATCTCCTTTCCCTGTCGACACTGGTTTGGGGCGCTGTAACGGGTAACTGGTTCGGTGTATCAGGGGCGGCATTGCCTTTGCTTGAAGGCCTGATTATACCGGGCCTTGATTCCTTCCATGCCGCCGCCGACTCTGTAGTGATGGAATTATGTTTCTTTATCGCCCTCCTCCATCTCTCCGTTGCACATATCTGGAAGGCCCTCCTCTCCTATCCCTCTCTAAGGGTATGGGGTGAAAGCGGATGGGTGATCATGCTGACAGGCATTTATTTTCTTGTGAAAGGGCTCATACTCAAAAGTGCTTCTCTTCCCATGTCCATGATTTTCGTATTGTCAGGCTTTGCCATGATCATTCTTTTCGGCATGCAGGGACGGGGCGGTTTTTTAAAGGGAACCCTGAAGGGCCTGAAATCACTTCCCCTGACGGCCCTTGACGGTGTGGGCGGGCTATCCAATATAGTTTCCTACTTAAGGCTTTTCGCCGTAGGGATGGCGTCGAAAGAGGTGGCGGCGGCTTTTAACGCAATGGCGCTTGAGAGGGGTTTTCATGATGTAATATCTATCTTCATTGCTGCGCTCATTCTTATTTTCGGTCACGGAGTCAATATGCTTTTAATTGCCATGTCCGTTATTGTTCACGGTATAAGATTAAATATCCTCGAATATTCGGGACATATGAATATAGAATGGTCGGGCATTCCTTATAAACCCTTTGGTCGTTCCCCGAAAGAGAAGGAGCAGGAATTGCTTTCGAAAGCGTTAATGGAGGTGTGATGTGAATATTGTCGATATATTAGGTGATACCGGTTTTGTTATGGCCCTTTGTCTTCCGGCGCTGGGCTCTGTCCTCGGCACAAGCGCGGCAGGAATGGCGGCACTTGGTGCATGGAAAAAGTGCTTCCTTGCAAACAGGACGGCCCCATTCATCATGGTTGCTTTTGCCGGAGCGCCTCTTTCGCAAACCATTTACGGCATGATCCTTATGAATGCCCTTATGGGCGCCGGGGGGACGGCAGCAGATGTCAAGTTCAGTGCAGGCCTCTTTGGTGGTCTTGCCATGGGAGCTTCAGCCTGGTTACAGGGTAAGGCCGGGGCACTTGCTTCCGATGCGCTGTCCGAATCGGAAAAAGGGTTCGGAAACTACATCATGGTTATCGGTATTATTGAGACAGTGGCCCTCTTCGTTATGGTATTTCTCATGACGGCCCTTAAGTAGTTTTCATCGGTCAAGGGTGCTTTTTCGCAATCTCTACGTCAATCTTCGGCTTTGCTTGTGCCATGTACAGTAGTACAACTCGGCGAAACCCTTGATTTCCTTGACCTTGCAAAAAATCCCTCATTTCCGAATTGAAAACAAAGTTTCATTTATTATAGTTTCCGGATGGACACTAAGTAAAAGAGAACGCATATTCAAAGATGCTCTAAAAAGCCGCAGGAAGCGCCTAAAGGCTCGAAAAATCCGGGCCATACCGGCAGCTTGCAGGGGCGCTTGTGCTGTAAACCATGAACTGCCGCCGCTTCCAGCTTCAACTGAGGTTGTGTGGCGAGATTATGGGCGGGTCTTTGTCCTGATGGCAGTCTTTTTTCACTCGCTTCCCCTCTCCCGGAATGTCCTTCCGAAAAATTAAGAGGCTTTTTCCGGCTTCCAATCTCCCGGATAATGAAAGAATATGTCAAAAAAAAGGGGTAGACTGGAAGGGAATAAAGTTATAATATATGAAGGTTTTACTGTCTTGTTACTATCACTGTTTGAATAAAGGAAATGCTATGTCAAATAAATGTCTATCTTCCGGCGGACCCGGCGCTTTAGCCGTCCTTTTCTCCCTTCTTATGTTTATCTCCCCGGTCATCGCTGCTGCTGCGCCAGCCCAAAAGGTGAAAAAGGAGCTTAAGGCCGGCTCTTCAGTTCCTGCGTCTGCCGGAAATGCAAGAAAAGGGATTGAACCTCTCAGGAAGTTATCTGCCATTGAGGTTTTCAGGAACAAAAAGCTGCTTGAAAAAACGATCAAGGACCTCGATGCATACAGGGTAATGCTCAAGTACCTTGTCAGTGAACATCATGAGGACAGTCAGCGTCTTTTGCTGCTTGAAGAGACGGATAATTACATTGATAAAAATGTCGATCCTTTAATAGAAGATAATCTTAATTATAATGATGAAACCTTTAACCTTGTCGTTACCTTGAGGTTTTATAAGGCCTATGCTTATTTTGAAGCAGAGAAGTACGACAAGTATCAGGAAATATTGACGGATATGAAACGGGTCCACGGCACGGAATTTTTGAGTATAGCCATAAGGCCCTTTGGAGAGAAATATAAAACCATTGGTGATGCTGTAAAAAATTTAAGAGGGATGATTCTTTAGAGGTATAAAAAATGGAATTTAGTTATCGATTTTTTCACGCATTTAATTCATCTGAGTCAGGGTATGTTTTTATGTGGATACTGCTTTTAAGCGGTATTGTTGCCATGGCTATTGTTATTGAAAGGTTGGCCTTTCTCACCTTAAAGTCAGGGAAAAGGAGCGCTTCACAATTAGATAATGTGATTTCCGTGGTGGCCGGCGGCGATATGAAAGGCGGTCTTGCCCTTTGCGCCGGGGCAAGTAAAAAAGCTGTTTTCCAGGTCCTGGAAAATGTGCTGGCAAGCTCTCCGTCAGGAAGTGATCAGGTGCAGAATGTGGTTGATGAATCGATGCTAAAAGTCATTCCTCACCTTGAAAAGAGAACGACTTTCCTGGCGACGATAGGTAATATTGCAACCTTGATCGGCCTTATGGGAACCATTTACGGCCTTATTCTTTCTTTTTCCGCCGTAGGTAAGCCCGGTATCGATGCCGTAGAAAAATCGACACTGCTTGCGTCGGGAATTGCCGCGGCCATGAGCACCACTTTTATGGGCCTGCTTGTCGCCATCCCGTCAATCGGCATGTATGCTTATTTGAAATCCAAAACCCAGATGATAGTTGATGAAATTGATCTTTATACGCTGAAGCTTTCCAATGCCCTGCTCATAAGCCAGGAAAAAAGAGTTGAAAAAAATTATGACGATTCAAGCCGGGTTTAATCCTTTGCAGGGGAAAGGCCCGCCAATAGCATACCGCTAATCTGACCTTCGGAAAAATATGAAATGTATTTTATTAATGAACTGCTAAGTGGATTTAAACCGGGGCAGGAGAGCTTTGTCTTTATGTGGGGCCTCGCTCTTGTTGCTTTTATTGCCGTAGTGATTAATGTTGAGAGATGGTTGAGGATCAAGAAGCTGACCGACGTTAATGCCCTGGCCTTTATTGATGAAGTTTGTCATCTTATTGATGAACAAAAGCATGATCAGGCTCTCAAAATTTGTGACCTGGGCGGAGAGAGAGCGCTTGCAGGAATTGCAGGCGCCGCTATCAGACAGTCCCTTCGCTTTCCTCACCTTGTCAAAAGCGCTATGGAAGAGGAGTTCCTTAAGGTTATTCCCTCTATGGACCGCAGGTTAAACCTCATCTTTGTTATCAGCAACCTCTCTACCATGATAGGGCTTATGGGTACCATATGGGGGCTAATTATCGCTTTTTCAGCGATTAGCAATCCCGGTGTTGCAGCCGTTGAAAAAAGCTCTCTCCTTGCGGCCGGTGTGTCGACAGCCATGAACACAACCCTCGTTGGCCTTACCATCAGTATCCCCTGTCTTCTTTCTTTCTTTATCTTCAGAAACTGGGTTGACAGAAAAACAGTTGAGCTTGATCGTTATGCTCTTCATCTTTTACGCGTACTTTCTCCCGGAGTAACGGCCGTAAAGAATTATAAGTTTTCCAGCAAAAGAATCAGTGAGGATATCGATCATGAACCGAATATCGGTCCCATGATGAGCCTCATTGTCATTCTTATTCCCCTTCTTCTTTCTTCTGCCGAATTTGTCAAGGTGGGCGCCATAGAGCTTCATGTTCCGGACAATAAAAAACAGGAACAGCCCAAGACTGAAGAGAAAGATGAAAAGGAGAGCATCTATCTCGGTCTTAAGCTGAAGATAGGGAAAGAGGGATTTTATCTTTCACACTATTTCAAGGATGAAGGGGCCGTTAATGAAGGGGGAGATGGCAGTGAACATTCCCTTCCCGATATTCCCATGGCGGACGGCAGGTATGATTTTAAGGTTCTTCAGAAAAAGCTCGCTGAAATTAAAAGGTTGACTCTCCTGTCTCTTGCCGCGGTGGAATATGATGTCGATGAAGATGCGCCCCTCGATGAGTCATATGTTCTTTTTGCAAAGGTTGCCGGCAGTGAAAGCCTGAAAGGTTTTCTTGAGGACCGGGACCAGGTAAAAATATCGGCTGAAAAGGATGTCCCTTACCAGACAATTATTTCTGTTATGGATTCGGCGCGGGAAGTTCAGGCGAAAAGCGGAAAAATACCGCTCTTTCCATCCATATCATTTGCAGGGAGTGTGACACCAGGGCAATGAAACGCGGACGCAGAAGAAAAATGGGGTCTCAGGGGGACCACAATGCAAAATTGAACATTACATCCATGATGGATATATTTATTATTATTCTTGTCTTTTTGCTTAAAGTTTTTTCAACTCAGGGCCAGCTCGTAACGCCGGCTGCCGGCCTTACCTTGCCCACATCAACCATAGAAAGTCCGGCCAGGGAGTCTTTGTCCGTCAAGATCCTGGCAGACAAGATACTGGTTGAGGATGAGGTGGTTCTTAATAGTGTGGATTATGAAAAAACGGTAAAAGATGAATCAAAGGGTCTCATCAAATCATTATACAATACGCTGGTTCTTCATGCCAAAGAGGCTAAAGCGGTATCTGAAAAAGTAGAAAGCAGCTTTTCAGGTGAGATAACTATTCATGGTGATAAGGGTATCCCTTATAATCTGCTGACTCGCGTTATGTATACGTGCACAAAAGCAGGCTACCCTGTTATGAAGCTCCTTGTTTACAGGGAGGAATAATGGATCTTTTTTTCGTCTATAAGGAGGTTTACCTCTGAAAAACAGTGATAAATTGGCCTTTCCGTCAGGACCTTTTCCTAATGAGTTTCGTGACAGGGCTTTCGGCAAGCCTGACAAGCCCTTTGTTGTTGTGCTCCTCTTTACCCTGTTCCTCGTTGGCGGACTGACATTTATCATGTCTTTACGTAAACCGCCGGCTGTTGACAAGAAACATATCGTAAAGATACAAAACAGGTATGCAAAACTGGTTCTTGATGCATTTGAGATAGAAAAAAGAAAAAAAATGAAGAAAGAGGTAAAACCTCCTTCAGAGGCGCTTAAAAAAACGGCTCAAGTTCCAGAATTGAAAAAAGAAGAACCTGAGGTAGAGAAACAAAAGGAAGAAATAAAAATAGAAATTCCAAAAGTTATAGAAAGAAAAGTAAAAAAATATGAGATCCGCAAGGAAAAGATCGAAATTGCCGAATTGGAAAAAGAAATAAAGATCGAAACATTGCCCGATCTTCCTGATATTCTCGATAAAAAAAGCAAGCGCTATGGTGAAAGGCAGGACTCCGATGAAATAGGGCTGGACCCTGATCTTGATAAGGGTTTTAATCTTGCTGACCAGGGGCCTCATATTGACGTTTCAAGATCCAGCAGGTACGGCAGTGGCGGAAACAGGGGCAGCGGGGGACTCGATTACGAAGAAGACGAGACAAGTACCTTGCAGAGTAAGGAGCCTCAGATAGATACAAGAACGGTTAAACGGTATAAATCCAAAAGGGGCGCTTCGAAAGATTCCGGTACCGGATCGCTTGTTGCTGATATGAATGACAGGAAAGTTGTTCTGGCAAAAAAAGCGCCTCAGACAAAAGTGCTTGTGAAAAAAAGATACGGAAGAGAAAGTTACAAAAGGCGTGCTTCAAGGGAAAAAGAGAGCGCTTCTATTGCAATGAAAGAAAAGGGCGCCATTTTGAAAAAAGAGGGTAAAATGGCTTCTCTTCCCGAGAGGGCAAATATCCAGAATCTTGAAGCATGCGTTGATCCCAATGAAGAAAAAATGCTCAAGAAGAAGATTGTAACCCATGTTGGCGATGCCGCTACCTGCAGTGATAAGTGGGGAAGTTACGCTTATCTCGGCAGGGAAATGTTTTCGACCCTTGAAGTGAGGTTTGTCAGCTCGGGAAAAAGAAGATACAACCGGTGTGAGGCCCTTAACAGGGCGCTCCAGTGCCTTATCAATAAAAATAAGAGGTGATTCATGAAATTAAAGTTTGTCCTAAATCTGCTATTGCTCTCAATGCTCTTTACGGGCACATCATTTGCTGCAAAGGGTGAACCCTCCCGGCATTGGGATGCCTTTCTCGATGTAGGCTACAGATTTACCTTGCTTCCCGGTGATGAGCTGGAAGACCTTATAAAGGGTGAAGGCAAGAGGTATGGCCAGAGCCTTTCTCAATATGTGGCCATATTGGAATCACAAATCGGGGGCAGGAACGCTGTCGGAACTTCCGGAGATATGAAGTTTCTTCCGCCTGATACCTTTAGGCGTGTTGCAGTAGCCCATCTCATCCTCTACCTGAAAAGCGGAAAAAAGGAACATCTCCATAAGGCTGAAAAAAAGATTTCCGTATTGGCCGGGAAAAGAAAAACACCAAGAATCATATTCTGGCATAATTTTATTCTCGCACATCAGAACCTGGTAAAGAGAGAGTCACTTGCCTTTACACACCATGTATTTAGAATCTGGAATGATGTTATTATGGAACTGGAAAAAGCCCAATCCATGCTGGGCACTAATATCGGCATTACCGGCTTTAATACAAGCCTTCCTTATCTCTATGAAAATATGGTTTTTTTAATCCTTAATCATGGCATTGTAGAAGAAAAGCTGGCCGATTTGCACCCTCTGGGCGTTATTATCTGGTCAATGAAGGATCGCCTTGAAAAGGACAAAGGTTATTACCAGCTGGCTGAAAGCGTCTGGAACCGCATGTATGGTCTCACATCGGATAATTTTAATGTCAATTATGCCATGGCCCTTCTCGAAGGTGAAACAAGGTGGCTCGATTTCGAAGCGTCAAAGTCACCGGCGGCGGCAAAGAAGCGCTTCCAGGAGGCTGAAAATTATTTCCAGTATGCGCTAAAGTGGGCTGATACGAGGAAGGGACAGGCTGCCATACTGTCGAGACTGATGGAGTCTATGACAAAGGTCTTGAACGATATGGTTCGGGGCAGAAAGAATGTTTCTCATGAGTTTTTCAGAGAGATTCCCGATTATTCCTTGTCGCTTACAGCAAGCGCAAGAACACTTTTCCTGGAAATGTCGAATGAAGATCTTATACATAATGGTGGCTGGCAGGTAGAAGGTTTTGCTGCCAGGGACCACTATATTGATGCCATGCACTCAATCTGGCTTAATTCTTTACAGCTTGACATACTCATTGCAAGATACTACAGGCGTAGCATCAATAATGTAAAGAAGGGGCAGGAAAAAATTCATTTTATAGATCTGGCTTCACAACCCATGTTTGATTATCTTGATTTTTTTGAGGAGTTTACGCAGAACGGGCATACACCTATCGTTCCTGACAATGCGTATTTTTATGCATCCTACTTTGCTTCCGAACTGGCTGAGCTTCACCGGATGAAGGCAAATTATACGGGCGATGTGCTTGAGTATAATATGGCTTTTATCAGACAACTCCAGGCTATCGAGATCTATCCTTTTGATGTGATTGGTGTCCTCAATCTCACCATGCAGGTATCTCAGGATGGAACATTGAATAAATATATTTCAAACGTATGGCCTATTGCCGAGAGAATTCCCGAGTCCGAAACGATTAAAAGGTGGCAGACAAAGAATAAGCTTCCCTTTATTAATGAAGTTAACAGTCTAAAGTATCTTGTTCCTGAGACGATGAGGTCTGCTCCGTCTATTATAGGCTTGCAGACAGGAGGGTCTTCCAGGAAAAGACTTATTGAGGATACCATATTACTGGCCCAGTTGATTAAACTTATCCTGCAAAGTGATGGCGCAAAAAAGATTAATCAGCTTATGGATGAAATCTCCCTTGAACTAAACAAGGGGCTCACGCTTAAAAAGGCATTGGAAAGAAGCTTGCCAAAAGACATGATGGATAAAGCCAAGCCTGTTATTGCGCTGCTTAATTCATGTGATTACAGCAAGCTCAAAAAAGCGCTCTTTAGAAACCCTGAAAATGAGTATCATGCTCTTTTCAGGAGTTTTTACCATGAGAAGGATGAGAAGGAACTGCGTCATATGGTACTGTTGAGAGCTTACAGGGAGAGCTGGAGCCTTCAACAGGAAATGGCAAAGAAATACAGGAAGGAAGTAAAATAAATGAAAAGGGGATGACTAAGCCAAGTCATCCCTTTTTTTATGGTGAAACAAATCCTTTTCCGATCCTGCTTTCTTGCGCAAGCCCCGGATTTGACAGTAATGAGCCGGGTGATTGCTTAAGTTGCAATGTAAAGTCAGGATTTTTTGAGAGTGTTGCCAAAGCAATCGCTTGCATTCTCTCTTTATGCCAGGTTCCCTTTCCCTGAATCCCCGTCCGGTCCATTTCCCCCGTGTATCGGGATAAATGGGGAGGCTGGTCTTTGCGCTCATGCTCGCTATTGGCGTGGAGCGCAGCCCGAAAAGACAAAAAAGTACATCTTTCGCCTGTTTCGGGATTATCTGTCGGAGATGAGCACAAACTATTTCTTAATTTGGGAGAGTTTGCTTTTTACCGCTCTGATTCGCGGGTCACCGGATTTTGCATGGGTGAGAAAGGCATTAAGCGCATCTTCAATTTTATACTCTTTTAGAATATCGGTAAAAAGAAAAGCCTTGTAGTAATAGGCGTCAGCATTTTTTCTGTCAAGGGCGATGACTTTATTAAAGTCAGCGAGCGCTTGATTCTTCATACCTTTTTTATAATAGGAGTGTGCGCGGTTCATATAGAGTTCAGGGTCATCAGAATCGAGTTCTATTGCTTTGGAATAATCTTCTATGGCATTGCCGTACCTGCCTCTTTGATAATAGCTAAAACCTCTGTTTGAATAGGCCGCTATTTT
The DNA here is from genome assembly GCA_029860075.1 of Deltaproteobacteria bacterium. Taxonomy (NCBI): domain Bacteria; kingdom Pseudomonadati; phylum Myxococcota; class Myxococcia; species Deltaproteobacteria bacterium. Next base: position 36,152 of record JAOUBX010000012.1, read on the forward strand.
ATCGGGATCAATCTCTATTGCCCTGCTGTAATCGAGAATTGCCTTAAAATGGTCTTTTAATTCATCATGGGCGATTCCCCTGTTTACATAGGCGCCGTAATATACGGGCTTCATATATAAAGCCGTATCATAATCCGCAATGGCTTCTTTATATTTATCCATTTCCAGGTAGGCGTTTCCCCGATTATAGTATATGACGGGATTATCAATCCTGAAATCGAGATACTTTGTATAATCATTAACGGCTTTTCTGTGTTTTTTTAACTCCGTATAAGTGAGGGCTCTTTTATAATACAGGTCGGGGTCTTTGGGGTTTATTTCTATGGCCCTGGTCAGGTCCTTCTCGGCAGCAGCGTATTTTTCCAGTTGAATATAGGCGTCACTTCGTTCCTGATAGGCTTTAAGATTCCCCGGCTTTTTTTTAATAGCTTTTGACAGTTTCTTGATTTTTTTATTCAGATTTTGAATCATCTCCTCTTTACTGCCGGCCGTTGTTGTGCCGCACCCTGCCGTATAAAGCACAGTAAGCAGGCAGAGAGAACAGGCAATGAAGAGCCTTTTGCTAATAATTTGATTTGTCATATGAGTCCCGTATTTTATTGACGTTTTTAAAAAGAACATGGATATCATAAAATGAAGAAATCTTCAAGGGATTATATGGAAAAGCCTGATTCCCTGCAAGAAAACTTTTATTCTATTTGTTTGGAAGTAGTGTATTATTAAAGCGTTCGAAAAAATTCTTATTGTTCAAGATACGAGGAGAAATCTTAACGATCTCTCACTACCTTCGAAACAAGTATTCCTCCTTTTACTCGAAATGACACACTGCTGCAATTGCCTAATCGGACAACAGTGAAGGAAAGATGATAATAAAATATGGATGAATTCAAAATACATGGAGAATATATCGAATTGGTTAAACTCCTTAAAGCGGCTGCCTGGTGCGATACGGGGGGGATGGCAAAACTGGCTGTTTCTGATGGTCTGGTCAAGGTTGACGGACAGGTGGAACTGAGAAAAGGACGTAAAATTAAGAAGGGACAGATAGTTACTTTCCAACAATACTCAGTTCATATTGTCTGATAAATTGATAAAAAAAAAGATATGACTGTAGATAGAGCGTTTATCCACAGTTTGAACGTTCGCCTGTGGATATCATGGTGCCAAGTGAGAGCTTAAATAATATAATAAGAGACGTTCCTCTCTTTTGATGCCTCTGCCATGTCTAACCTGTTGAAATATTAGCGTAATTTTATTTATATCGGTGTGCTTAAAAAATAGGCAATCTGCTCTGAGTGGCGGTTTGATGGTAGCTTGGAAGTTAAAATAAAAAAAAACAGACAACTTATCCACAGATTTTGTGTAAAAAGTTTGTAAGTTCCCTCTTTATCTATAAATTTTGTTTTTTAGCATTATTATGATCTTCTTTGGGCGCTGATTTTTCTTTTGACAACGGGACAGGGATTCCAAGCCCTTCATCAATAATCTTGCGAAAGAACTCCCCCTCCGGCGTGTCAATCCCTTCTTCCCTGGCCAGTTGACGGGCTTTTTCCCAAATTGTTTCATGGGACAATCCATTTTTATGCACTTCCATATAAAGCCTGTTTTTAAAATAGCCGAATTTGACAGGAATGTTTACAATTTTAACAGGCATTCCCCGGTAGGCCTTATGGAATAGCCATTTAATATTTTCCCTGGAAAGTCTTATACAGCCGAGGCTTACCTTTTTGCCTATGCTGGCGGCTTTATTTGTGCCATGAATACCGTAACCTTCAAGGTCCAATTGAATCCAGTAGCGGCCAAGTGGATTCCTGGCGCCCGGTGGAACTGCCATTGGGAGATAGGGGAAAAATTTTCTCGAAGTCTTCGGTGGAAACCATATGGGATCTTTAAGCTTTTCAGTCACCCTGAAGTTGCCTGTTGGTGTTTCATATCCGGAACGGCCTATTCCTATGGGAAATGTTCTTATTTGAGTGCTGTCGTAATTTGCCGGCTCAAAAAAATAGAGTCTCAGTTCAGCCAGATTAATTAATATCCCTTCATCCATAACAACAGGCAATATCCATGAAGTCGGTATAATGATCTCTTCTCCTGAAACAGGTCTGTTTGCGTCAATCCGGGGATTGGCTTCTCTAATTTCAATATGACCAACATCATAGACCCTGGCAATTTCCGACAGAGATTTACTCCCGGCATAAATAAGATTGATGGTTTCACCTATGAGGGGAGGTGCTGATTCATCATTGATTCTATGGATCAAGAAGGATGCCTTGTCAGCAAAACATGTATTAACAAACAGTATATTTATGGTGATAAAAATTAGTAATTGAATCCCCGGCCTGTACATTTCCCGCCCTTTATGGGGGGAAGCGGGGAACCTCCCTTGTGCATTCATAGCCCGCTGCCTGCGGTGAGGTGGCTCGTTAAATAGCGTGTAAAATAAATTAAATGCCATACCTTTTGTTCTGAAGAAAAGTTTTTTCACTCTTTAATTAGTTTTCATCGGTCAAGGGTGCTTTTTCGCAATCTCTGCGTCAATCTTCAGATTTGCTTGACCTTGCAAAAAATCCCTCCTTTCCAAATTGAAAACAAAGTTTGATCCACCATAGTTGACCGATGGACACTAATTAAGTTTATCCCGCTGTTGCTAAAAAAATTTAAAAAGAAAACCTTCTATCTTTCCCTCAATGGTTAGCGTATTCTTATAATGGAAAGAATAACAGAAATTGAATATTTTTCATTAAACTTATGATGTTTTTCAGCTCTTTATTTATGAAATTGTTTGTGACTGAATCCCCGGCACTTGTCTTTTCCCCCGTTGATGGAGATAAAGCGGCCGTCTGTCAACCTGCTTATCGTTCTTTATTTTCGGCGGGCAGTTGATTTTAGGGATCCCATTCCTGTGAATAATAAATAAACAATCTCATTTTTTTATAGATACTCTTTATAGGACATGCTTCATTATGGTATAAAAGGTAAAAATGGATTGATATTTTTCCGAAAATGCAGGTAAGACTTTATGGGTTTTAAGTTTTTGTCATTTGTTTTTGCATACCTTGCCGCAGGCGCCTTTTCCCGGTTCCCGCAGCTTGAACCGTCATCTTTGCTTATTCAGGGTATGGCGCTTTGTTATATTCTTGGCGGTTTTACACTTTCATTTGCCCTCTGGACAAAAAAAGGGTGGGTACTCTATTCCTTTATCTTCTGGTCTCTTTTATCAATTGCCTTTATGTTTGTTTTACAGCAGGGGCAATTGCGGATGTCATGGTCCGAATTTGCCGCTTCCCTTGCCACCATTGTTTTAATCCAGTTTTTACTTGGTCTCTATATTAAAAGATCCATGGCGCTGGAAAAGGGTATGGAAGATACTCTAAAGGACTAAGGTCTATTACCGCAAATACCGTCGCTCCATCACCTTCAGGAAGTAAAATCATCCTTCCCTCCTGAAAACTGTTTCCCTCTGAAAGCGTGCAATGAATTTGTTGTTGAAAAAAGTTGAATGATCTGTAAAATGTTTAGACTTTTTGAAAGAGAAATCGTATACTTGGTGCCACAAAGATGAAGATGGAAAGAAAAATATTAATAGGCAAAAAAGTGCTCATTGTAGATGATTGCAGTCCTCTCAATGAGGTTATTTCAAAATTTTGTACCATGTGGGGCGCCCATCCTCTGCTGGCTATCAATGCTGATGAAATGATGGAAATATGGAAGGAAGAAAATCCCGACCTTATTCTTTTACATCTTCATACGGCGGGAATGGAGAACTTTGATAAATGCAGGGCCATCAAATCACTGCATGATACAAATGTATCCATTCTGCTTACCTCTTCCGATCATTTTGAGTTAAAGAATGCAGTGTTTAAGGAGCCGGAACTTTTTGATGATTATCTGCCAAAACCTTATCACATAAACCAGTTTTATGAAAAGGCCGTCCGTTTAATTCAAAAGGGAAAAAGGGTAAGTTGATTATCCCCTTACGCTTGTTTTGGTAACCGAGATTATAAGGGCAGGTAACCGCAGTGTTCTTTTAGGATAGCGGTCTTGCTTTCTTCATTTTTTAGCCACTTTTCAAGCAGCCTTTCTGCCAGCGTTACGCCGCTTTCGGCGATTTCAAATAATGCTTCAAGGTAGAAGGATTCGTCTTTTCCTTCCTCATCGAGCCTGTTTTGCTCTTTCAGGCTTTGCGACGCAATATTCAATAGGTAAGGGGCAAGTTTCCCAAGGTCCCATTTCCCAACGCATGCGTTGAGGCCGGTGCGCCAGGAGAGACGATAAAGTTTGTCCAGCGTTTCTCCCTCAAGTCCCTTCAGCAGGTTTGACGTTTCCTCCATGGCCCCGTCATTATAAAAAAGTCCCTTAATTAATGATTCCACGGCAGGCGCAACCTTCTGCGGCAGGCTGTCGGCAGAGCGTATCTCTATCTGGGGGCGGAGCCTGGCTTCCGTAAAGAGGGTGGATAAGTGGAGGTCCCAGTCGGCAAGTGTTGCCCTGTGCCCTTCGAACCCTTCTTTGAAGTATTGGGCAAAGGTAAATCTTCTTCCCGTTAAATTAATGTATTCACCCTTTCGTAAAATAAAATACATGGGAACATTCAAGGCATAGTCGACATAAGTCTCATAACCGGCGCCTTCTTTAAAAAGGTCATAAATGATTCCTGTCCGGTTTTTATCCGTACGGGACCATATTTCCCCCCTGGTAGAGAGAAATCCTGTAGGCGCCCCTTCCATGATGGGTGAGTTTGCAAAAAGAGCGTAAAAGAGGGGAGACAGCTTCATGGAAAGGCGCAGTTTATCAATACAGTCTTTCTCATGAGCATAGTCGATATTGACTTGTACACCTGCCGTCTTTTTCATCATATGCTGGCCCATGTCGCCTGTATGCAGCATATAGGGCCCCATCACGCTGTAGCGGGCCTTGGGAAGCCATTTAATGGCATCCCTGTGAGTAACAGGCTGAACACCGAGGCCGAGGAGTAAAAGGCCAAGCGTTCCCGCCTCTTTGGCTACCCGGGCATTGTGGACTTCAAAATCCCTGAAGGAACAATGGACGTCGGAGCAGAGGGCGCCTGAAAGTTCGAGTTGCCCTCCCGGTTCGAGCGTAATGGAAGAGTTTTCTCCCTTAAGGGCGACAAGATGCCCTTCTTCTCTAATGCCTTGCCAGTGACCGCTTTTTTCCATGTTGAGAAGAATCTTTTCCACTTCTTCATAGGTAGCCGCTTCACCTGTCCCGGCGTTGATGACCAGTTTTTCTATCTCTGTGCCGATTCCCCACTGACTTTTCTCTTTTCCACCTCGTTCAAGGTAGGCTGAAAGCTCATTTTTTGATTCAATGGGCTTTTCTTTTTCTAATGTCATGCTTTCAATCATGGGGCTAATCATAGCCGTTATGGGTTCCTTTCGCAAACAATTAATTAAGAGTCAGCAATAAGCAAAAAGGATTCAGGCCCTTTGAAAATTATGCTAATATGGCGGCTTTATAAAACCATGCCGGAATGCTGAAGGGTGACATTGAGCCCTGGTCGGGGAAGAGGTCCTTTCTTCGCCGCAAATGAGAGCCCTCACGTCTCAATGCCATTGCATGAGTGGTAAAATATGTAGATGGCCTGATTTAAAATAGTTAACATCCTGCTGCACTAAAAAAACAAAAGAAAGATCAGAATGCCTAAGGTCTGCATTATCATCGCTGTTTTTCTTCTCTTCCTGCCGCTTGCCGCGCAAAGCGCTGAAGTCCGGTCAAAAGGAGAAGAGGAAAAAAGAGATGCAACCATTGCAGCAAAAAGCGGCTCCTTCCTGATGGGGCAGAAGAATTTTCTTCATCGGGTCATTGATGATTTAGATAAATCGATACACTATATGGAGGAGGATATTGAAAATCTTGAATCGAGAATAGGTTCCATTACCTTGCTTGAACCGGAAAGAAGAAACAAGGACCTTGCTTCCATAAAAAGCGTCTATGAAAGTCATCTCAAATGGCTCTACAAAATGAAGGAGGCTTTTAAACTCGACTATGACAGTTATTTTGCCGATGCAACTGCCGGGAAGGGGTGGATCAAAAGATGTGCAATAATGGTTGAGACTTATGAGAAGTTTAGGATAAAAGCCAAAAGAACACTGGCAAACTATGAAAAGAAAAAAGAGAGGCTCATCTATTTTTTAAATCGCCAGCGTTTTCTTATGACGGAAACGGAGTCCCTAAGAAATGAAATTGCCGCCATTGAAAAGAGGAAGGGCGTTATTCCGCCTCATGAGAATAATTTAAAGTCCCTTAAGAGCAAGTTGTGGGCCTACCAGGTGGAAATGAACGCCATTGCCCTGTATAAGGAAGAAATGTATTTGCATTACCTTCTCCTTATCGAGCAGTTACGAGATAAAAGAGACTGGCTTTCCATGAAAATTGAAGCCTATAAAGTATTATCAAACCTTGCTCCGGAGCTTGTTTCAGCGGGGGGAGATGATTTCAGGCGAAGATACGGAGAAGTGATAGAGACCTATGAAAAAGGAATAGCCTTTCTTAAGGGAAGGGCCGATATGACGGGTAAGAAAGACTGGTCCATTACGCCTTACGGGGATATAAGAGAAGTAGAACGCTTCGAGGAGCTTACCGGCTATTATAAAGGGATGAAAAGCAGGTATGATGATTATAAACGTTTTCTTGGTGCACAGGCCGATGGTTTCAGGGCGGATATGGAAATGAAGGGCTGGAGGCATTAGATTAAAAACCTGTGACCGGTGACTGGATTAACTTGCAATCTGCAAAGAATTATGCTTTAAATAAAATCGCTTTTTTTCAGCCAATCTGTGAATTAATCCCCTTTTTCAATTGAAGTTTCCTTATAGAGGTGTGACATGACAAGTAAAAAAAAGCCGTTAATTTTACCTTTTGCCGGACTCAGACCGGCTGCCGGACGTGCCGGTGATGTTGCCGCTCCGCCCTATGACGTATTAAATACGGAAGAGGCCAGGTTGCGGGCGGCAGGAAAAGAATGGAGCTTTCTCCATGTCTCCAAACCGGAGATCGACTTGCCGCCCGGAACAGATCCCTACGCCTTGCCGGTCTATGAAAAGGGGAGAGAAAATTTTCTGCGCATGGTGACTGAAAGAGTGTTGGTGCGGGACAATAGTGATTTTTTTTACCTCTATGGCCTGACCATGGGTGACCATAGCCAGATCGGGCTGGTAGCAACGGCTTCTGTTGCTGCCTATGATGAAAACCGTATTCGCAAACATGAATTTACCCGCCCCGACAAGGAGGATGACCGGGTACACCATGTTGACATCCTTAACGCCCAAACGGGTCCCGTCTTTCTTACCTACCGTCATAGCGACAAGGTGGATCGTCTCGTGGCAGAGATTACCGCAACTAAAGCGGAAGTTGATATAAGCGCCGACGATAATGTTCGCCACACCCTTTGGGTGGTGAAAGATGATGAAAGGGTGCAGGCCCTGGCTGAGGCCTTCAATGCCATGGATTTTCTTTACATTGCCGACGGTCACCACCGTTCGGCGGCGGCTTCCAGGGTAGCGGCCAGGCGTGCCGCCGCCAATCCTGAACATTGCGGCCATGAGCGTTATAACTATTTCCTTTCCGTCATTTTTCCCGACAATCAGACCTGCATACTTGATTACAACCGCGTCGTACGTGATCTTAACGGATTGTCAGAGGAGGCCTTCCTTAAGGCGGTGAGTGAGCGTTTTCAGCTTAAAGAGGAAAATAGCCCCGTAAAACCGGCCACTGCAGGGGAATTTGGAATGTACATGGGGGGAAGCTGGTACCGCTTGCAGGTAAATACAGGACTGGTTCCTGTCAACGACCCTGTAAAACGTCTTGATGTCAGTCTCTTGTCTGATAACCTGATTGAGCCCATACTCGACATTTCCGATCCGCGCCGCGACAAACGTATCGATTTTGTGGGGGGAATCCGTGGCCTGAAGGAACTGGAACGGCGTGTCGACAGCGGCGAAATGAAAGTCGCTTTTTCCCTCTTCCCCACGAGTCTGGAGGCGCTTATGGCCGTTGCCGATGCAGGACAGGTAATGCCGCCCAAATCGACCTGGTTCGAGCCCAAGCTGGCCGATGGGCTCGTGTCGCATGTATTGGATTAGAAAAAAGAAATATGTTCTATGGGACTTATAGTACCCATAAGACTTATGAATAATAAAAAATTCATTCCGCCTCGTGGTAATTATCAGGCATTGCTTTCCTGTCAGAAGGCGGTCTGCGTGAGCGGATGACAGGCGCTCCTTTGAAAGTGCGTGAAGAACAGAGGAAAGGATAAAAAAAATATGCCGGGTTTTTTTAAGCGTAAGCAAAGAAAAGAATTTGAAATAAACTGTCCTGTTTGTAGCAGGGAATTCATTTATAAACACGACCCCCGTGAAATAACGAATTACGATTATAAATATAAAGAGGGGGCTGCCTTTGTATGCAGCCTTGAATGTGATTTTTGTCATGCCGAAGCGTCTGTTGTCCAGTACCGGTCCGGTAAACTGGATACGTTTGATAATAAATGGGTGAAGCTCGAAAAAGAGCATACCTGTGAAATTGATGCGGTCAGGAGTGAAATAGCATCAATGAAAGAAGGGTTAGAGAAAAAAGCTGACAATCAATTGACCTCTCAATTGGTGGAATTGGAGGCGAGGCTGAAAAAACTGGAGCACATATTCAACCTTCAGGTAAAGAAATACACCCAATTTCAAGAAAAATGGCGAGATGACTGGCAAAATGAAATGCTCAAGAACACATAACCGGCGTTTACTATTTCTGTTGATTTTAGCCCGGATGTTACAGGCTTCGCTTTGATAAACAGATTTTATATGGTAAACCTCTACATAGAAACAGGACAACTTATTAGTATGTTCAAGCTGTTGAGAAAATAAGGCGCCGGCAGACCCGGCAGGAAGGGGGGCGCTGCCGCAGGTATTCATGAGCAGATCCGTTAAAGGGTATATGAGAAGGGCAAAGACTGTCCTCGATGCCAACTGGAACGGGGAATATACGATCCCTGCGGCCGGGCTCTATCCCCATCAGTGGAACTGGGATTCCGGCTTTATTGCCATCGGCTATTCACATTACCGGACAGAGCGGGCCGTGAGGGAACTGACTCACCTTTTCAATGCCCAGTGGGAAAACGGGATGGTTCCCCAGATAGTTTTCGACAGCAAAAAGCTGGGCAGCTACTTCCCTGAACCTGATTTCTGGCAGAGTGAGCGGTCCCCGAGCGCTCCCAGGGGGATTAACACTTCGGGCATCACCATGCCCCCCGTTCATGCCTTTGCGGCTCTGAAGGTCTACGAAAATGCAAAACGATCCGATGCCGTCAGGCCATTCCTTGAATGGCTCTTTCCCCGGCTTATGAAATTGCACCGCTATCTCTACCGTGAGAGAGACCCCGAAGGTATAGGCCTGGTTTACATACGGCACCCATGGGAGTCAGGCATGGACAACTCTCCCATGTGGGACAAGGTGCTCAGCAGGATAGCCCCCGGGACCGTCAACATTCCACACTATGAGAGGCTCGATCTTTTAAGCGGTGTCAAGGCCGATGAGAGACCGGGGGATATTGACTATGACCGTTTTGTCTACCTTGTCGACCTCTTCCGGCGGCATGCCTATGACGAGAGTGTAATTCAAAAAGAGTCTCCCTATCTGATTTATGGTCCTCTCTTTAACTCCATCCTTTCGGCGTCGAATGAGGCGTTAATAAAAATTGCCGACATCATTGGCAGGGAGAAAAAAGAGATAAAACTATGGCACGATCAGACGAAAAGGGCTATACAGGAAAAGCTCTATCATAAAGAGCGGGGCATCTTTGATTTTTATGACCTTGTTGAAAATCGGAGACTGGAGGTGGATACGGCAGCCGGCTTTTTGCCCCTCTTCGGTGGCGCTGCCACAAAGGCGCAGGCATCCGGACTCTACGACTACCTTAACTCTCGGAGTTTTTGCGCCCTGCATCAGGGTAACTGCTACACCATCCCTAACTATGATGTTTGCAAAGAAGATTTCGAGCGGACCAACTACTGGCGCGGACCGCTGTGGATCAACATTAACTGGATGATCATGCAGGGACTCAGGCGCTACGGTTACAAACAGAAGGCCGATGCCATAGCCAAGGACATCCTCCAACTCCCCATGCGTTTCGGATTCCGGGAGTATTATGATTCCTTTGACGGGCGTGGCTACGGTTCGAACAATTTTTCCTGGACGGCAGCTCTCTTTATCGATACGGCCTATGAGACTTATCTGAAAACGGGAGAGGAGCGTTTGGGAAAGAGAATAAAAAAGATGCTCTGGAAGGATGTAATCCTTAACTGCGGCAAAGAACCTTCAAAGACGCCTTCTCACATCATTTCCCAAAATATGCTTGCCGCTATAAGAGAGATAAAATCCAGATACTGCACAAGCTGCGGCAACGTCTCTTACGATGAAATTAAAAGCTCCGGCGAGTACGAGGAATATGGACGGGTTACAGCAAGCCTGAGAGATTTTAACCTGGACTTGCTTAAAGAAGAAAACCACAGGCTCGCTTTCTGGATCAATATCTACAATGCTCTTGTTGTAGACGGCATCATCAGGATTGGTATCAAAAGTTCCGTAAAGGAGTTTATCGGGTTTTTTTCGAAGGTGAAATATGTAATAGGAGGTTACGGCTTTTCACTTAGTGATATGGAGCACGGTATATTAAGGCGGAATGCAAGACCTTTTGAGCGCCCCTTGAAATGCTTCGGAATGTTCGATTCAAGAAAAGAGTATGCTGTTGAAAAGGTTGATCCCCGGATCCACTTCGCCCTTGTCTGCGGTTCCAGGTCCTGCGCTCCCATCGGTTTTTATACGGCCCGCCACATCGATGAAGAGCTTGAGCTTGCTTCGACGCATTTTGTTAACAGCTCCGAGGTGATCGTTATGCCCGAAGAGAAGAAGCTTCTCATGTCAATGATCTTCAAATGGTATGAGACAGACTTCGGGGGGTTGACAGGCGTTCTTGACTTTATTGAAAGATACACAGTGGATGATGATAAAAGAGCGTTTTTGAAAAGCAGGCCGAAAGATATGAAGGTGGATTACCTCTACTATGACTGGAACCTGAACAGGTGACGGAGAGGCATGGCTTTGCCCTGATTATTGAGAGGGGTAATGACTATTATCGCGAGTTTGCCCACTTCAAACATACTGGCCGGCACACCAGCCGGAAGACCATGCCCATTGCAGGTTGTACCCGCCCAGTTCTCCCGTTACGTCCAGAACTTCACCGATAAAATACAAGCCTTCCAGGGCATTGCTTTCCATCGTTTTTGATGAGAGGGCATTGCAGTCTATGCCGCCCACAGTGACTTCAGCTGTGCGGTAGCCTTCAGTGCCACCCGGTTTTATGGTCAGCTTCTCTATTCTGGCTGATATGTTCCTGATTTCGTCATTAGAAATTTCCTGCAAACCTTTTTCCAACAACTCATTTGTCAGAAGGGTGGCAATGAGGCGTTTGGGCAGGCGCTTTGAGAAAAAGGATTTCAGCCTGATCTGAGATCTTTTTTCTTTAAGCGATTTGAGTTCATTTTCCAGGTTGATGCCGGGAAGCAGGTTAATGGTGATCTCCTGACCGGGTTGCCAGAAGGAGGAAAGTTGCAGTATTGCCGGGCCGCTCAGTCCACGGTGGGTGAAGAGTATATTTTCCCGAAAACTTTTTCTTCCTGTGCTGACGATGCCGTCAACGGTAATACCCGAGAGTTTTGAAAAATGCGCCTTCTCTTTTGGCTGGAGTGTCAAAGGGACGAGGCCCGGCGATGGGGGGATGATATTGATGCCGAACTTTTCGGCTATCTTGTATCCGATGGGACTGGCACCTATGTGGGGGTAAGAGAGCCCTCCCGTGGCGATGACTAGTGACTGGCTATGGTAGTTACCCCGTGAGGTAACTATTTTGAAGTACCGGCCTTCTGTTTTTTCCACCTTTTCGATTTTAGCGTTAAGTGTAATGGAGACGGATGCTTTTTCGCATTCTGTGAGAAGCATATTCAGAATGTCCCCGGCCCTGTTGTCACAAAAAAGCTGACCATGGTCCCTTTCACTGAAGGGTATCTTATAGCGCTCCATCATAGCAATAAAATCCCACTGACTGAAGCGACACAGTGCCGACTTGCAGAAGTGAGGATTGTTTGAGAGGTAATGACTTGAATCAAGGTCATAATTGGTGAAATTACATTTACCACCACCGGAGATGAGAATTTTGCTCCCTGCCTTACCGGCATGGTCCAGAACAATTACTTTTCGATTGCGCTTACTTGCCTCTATAGCGCACATAAGGCCTGATGCACTTGCTCCGATGATGATGACGTCTGTTTTATTCATTTCATAGCGTTAATTTTTTTTGACGCAGATTAACACAGATAAGCTATTATGATCACTGATAAAAAAAATGGAATTTATTGACCCTGTGAGTTAAAGCTTTTTTTCAAATCTGTGAAATATTATAATAAATCAGTGCCAGGCTGTGTCAAAGTTCTTTTTTAAATCAATATAACAGGAAAACCATTTATGAACGAATGCTGATCCATGAATGAAATAACAATGAATGAAACTGAAGTTGAGATCAGAGCTATCCGCTCCCGGGGTGCAGGTGGCCAGAATGTGAACAAGGTTTCCACTGCCATACAGTTACGTTTTGATATCAACCTCTCATCCCTTCCGGGTTCTGTAAAAGAGCGGCTGCTTAAAATGAATGACAGCCGCATTACCAAAGAGGGCATAATTATTATAAAATCTCAGGAATACCGGAGCCGGGAGAAAAACAGGGCAGTGGCGCTAACAAGGCTTGCCGAGCTTATAAAAAAGGCGTCTGTCAGAAGAAGAAAGAGAGTAGCGACGAAACCATCGAAAAAAGCCATGGCAAGACGGCTTGATACTAAAAAGCGACGCAGTAATATCAAAACCCTGAGAGGAAATGTGAAGGATGATTAAAAGAGTTGACATCAGGATCGGCGGACGCGTTCGTGTCGTAAAAAAAGAGGACCAGCGTTCGGGAAAACTGACGGAAGGGATCGTAAAGGATATTCTCACCAGGTCACCCGGCCACCCTCATGGTATTAAGGTGCGCCTCGAAAGTGGCATTGTGGGGAGGGTGAAGGCGATTGCCTATAATGAAAAGGGTGAAAATTCCACAGATTAACTCAATTACTTGACAGGGAAAAATTTTCGGTTATGATGGTGGTAAATATTATCACCAGATGAATAACATGAATCGATACTTAATTTCCACAGTCATTCTTATCTCCTTTTTTTTCTGCTTTTCTCAAAGCATTTCGGCGGGAGGGAAGGGGAGGCCATCGAAAAAAAAGAACTTTCCTTCGATTACCATAATGACTTCAAAGTTTAAGCTCATTGCCGGTAAATGCAGCGCCGATGGAAAGATGGAAGGCATTACCATGACCAAATTCGGCAAGCCGGAACAGTATATCGAGGCGAAAAGCGCCCACTGGGAAATGGATGAGGAAGAGGGGGTTACCATTGTTTTAAATGATGTTGTTGTTATTCATTTTAGCAAATCTCCGAGAAGCACCTTTAACAGCATTGTCAAATATGAAAGCCAGACTGTAAAAATGGGCAGTGATGTTATTCAGCTCGTCGTAAAGATTTATGGCAAAGGTAAAAAGGTGCGGCTCATCAAAGGGAAAGAGGCCCTTATCCACGAAAATAAACTGTGGCTGCTCAGGGGAATTATCATGGAGATGGATTATAGCTTTCTTCCCGAAGGTCATCCCCGCCATTACAAGCGAATACCTTTCTCCGCTTTAGTTGACAGTGGTTCCAGGAAAATAAGGGAAAATTCCTGGGTCAAATAATTTTTTCACTCTTTCTTATTCGCTCTTAAATACAACAATGGTTGAATGGTTTCTCTATATTGTAAAATGCGCTGATAACAGTCTCTATACGGGGATTACAACAGATCTTGAAAGGCGAATAGAGGAACACAACGGTGATAATCAACTTGGGGCCAGGTATACGAGACCGAGAAGGCCTGTAACGCTTGTCTATAAGGAGTGTTGTGCCGGCCGTTCAGAGGCGGCAAAGCGGGAGTATGAAATCAAAAAGCTGGGCAGGGAAGAGAAGGAAAGATTGATAAGCAAGGGGACATTGACATGATAAACCATAAACTCGTATTACAGGAGCATTTAAATCACTATGGCTATCTCTTTGGGGGATGGCTTCTTCACTGGGTCGATGAGTACGGCTGGATTACGGCCAACCTTGATTTTCCCGGCCATCGCTTTGTCACCATCGGTCTGGATCAGGTGGTTTTCAAGAAGAGCATTCGTCTCGGGTCAGTACTCAAATTTAATATTGAAAGGGAGCGGAAGGGAAAAACATCCGTCGTTTATGATGTCAAGGTATACAGTGATTCCATTGAATCGGGTGATGAAGAACTGGTTTTTGAGACGAAGATTACTTTTGTTAATGTTGATGAAGCCGGTAATAAGCAGGCCATAGCCCTTGCTTGATGCCGGGCCGGGCATTTGAAGGATGAGAACTGAGGGTGCTTAGGTCAGGTTCATCTGGACAGTTTTATGAAATCCTATTAGAATAGGGATCAGGAAACAGATTGTCACTTTAATGAATACAGAGAATCCGATCCGTGATAAGCTCCCTTTATAGAAAATTTTCTCCCCTCGGGATCCCTCTATTATTTATAGGGGCAGCCCTTATGGCCATGCCTCATGTGGCTTATGTTAAACAATCGATCCCCCAAAGCTTCCCTTACCTCCCTTACGCTATTTACCTGACAGGCATCATTGTGAGCCTTCGTTTTAACCTGACCCGGATTGCATTTGTCATGGCTGTCTTTATCGCCGCTTACTGGTGTTATGACAGTTTTTTAAGCCATGGTGTAAAGACTTTTCAGGCCAGGACACTTCTCATTTCAATCTCTTTGCTGCTGCCTCTCAATATGGCGCTCTTTTCTCTTGCCCGGGAAAGAGGCGTTATGACTCTTCATGGGGGCTTGAGGGGCATGTTTATAATCATCCAGTTTTTACTGGTTATCTGGGTGATTGTTGCAGGAAGAAAGGATGTCTATCAGTTTTTATCAAAAGACTATTTATCGCTTGCTTTGCTTGATAAGATACCGCTTTATCAATCGTTAGTGCTTGTTATCGTTATTTCTCTCTTAATTGCAGCCATTGCCTACTATCTCAACCGTTCTCCCCTTGAAAGCGCATTTATGGGCGCTATCCTGTCATCGGCCCTAGCCGCTCTTTTTTCTCATCATCCAAATGCCTATGTTCTCTTTATTTCCGTCGCCGGCCTTATTCTTATCGCGGGCGTGATGCAAAACACGCACTTCATGGCATACAGAGACGAACTGACGGGGCTTCTTGCCCGCAGAGCGCTTAATGAACGTACGCTCATGCTTGGAAGGGAGTACACTGTGGCTATGCTCGATGTGGATCATTTCAAGAAGTTTAATGACACCTACGGCCATGATGTTGGTGATCAGGTACTGAAAATGGTGGCTTCCATTTTACAGAAGGTGGGGGGAGGGGGGAAATCCTATCGCTATGGAGGAGAAGAGTTTACTATCCTCTTCCCGGGCAAGGGGGTGGACGAGGCAATGCCCCACCTGGAGGCCTTGAGAGAAAATATTGCTGCCTACAGGATGAAAATAAGGGGTAAAGACCGCCCCCAAAAGACAGAGATAGGAAAACAAAAGCGGGGAGTAAAAGGAAGCGCCGCTTATGTATCCGTAACGATAAGTATCGGGGCGGCACAAAAAGGCAAGGCAATGAAAAAACCTGAAGAAGTTGTTAAATCGGCAGACCAGGCGCTTTACCGCGCGAAAAAAGGGGGAAGAAACAGGGTAAGCAGGTAAGTGGTTTTTTAGCAGGATGCAATAATAAAGCCCGGCAGGAACCGGGCTTTTTTTGCTGCTTTTTTATGGAAGGGGATATAATTTATTTTCTCCCTTTTTTTGCAGTAACGACCTTGTCTTTACCGGTTGTCTTGGCTTGATACATGGCGCCGTCTGCCACCTGCACAAGGTCTTCCCCGTTTTTTGCTTCAATCTCGGGAACAGAGGCGACGCCTACACTTAGCGTGGCAGCCTTGTCCATCCAGTCGTAATGATTGGATCTTGCTTTTTCGGCTATTCTTTTTGCCACCTTCAGGGCTCCTTCGCTGTCCGTATTCGGCAGGATAGCGACGAACTCTTCTCCGCCATAACGGCCGGGAATATCTTCCGTCCTGCAGCAATCCTTGAAAATCGCGGCAATATCCCTTATGACCTCATCCCCCTTGTCATGGCCATAGGTATCATTTACCGATTTGAAATTATCGATATCCGAGAGGATGACGGAAAGCGGCTTTTCGTGACGTGTATGAGTGGCCCATTCTTCCTCAAGCCTCTCATTAAGGTGGCGCCTGTTGAAAAGCCCTGTTAATCCGTCTATCATGGAGAGTTCATGAATATGCTGATGCATGATGGCGTTGTCAAGAGCGACAGAAATCTGGTTGGCAAGATAATCAAAAAGTTCCACTTCATCTTCTGCAAATTTCTCTACTGATCCCAGAACCAGCGTTCCGAGAGAACGTTCCTGGTAAACAAGAGGAATATAGGCAATTTCTTTGGGGACAGATTTGGTAAAGCCAAGCTCGATCATTTCTTCATAACTCTCCCTGTCAGGAGAAACTATGAGTGTTGTCTTGTCCTGAGCCGCTCTGCCGGGATAACCCTCACCCATTAAAAGTTCATTAATATCCGATTTGATACCATAGGTGACCCTTGGCGCCAGCTTTTTATCGTTATCTTCACAGAGGTAAATAATGCCCATTTGCGATTCTGTGACCTGGACGGCAATTCTCAGAATATTTTCCATGAGGTCTTTCAGGTTAAGCGTAGACATGAGAAGTTTTGCAACTTCGTTATGCTTTCTCAGTCTGTCTTCCCGCTTTTTGATCCCTCCTGCCATGAGATTAAAGCCTGTGCCGAGCTGTTCAAATTCATCGCCTGTAACGAGGTCTACCGTGATGTCGAGTTCACCTTTTCCAAAACGGTTCATGGCGCCTGTAAGAAACTTGAGGGGACGTGAAATATCAGCCCTGATAAAGATAGTGACGATAATGGCGATAATAAGACCCATAATGGCAACAACGATGGTCCCTTTTTGTAAAGTGCCAAGAACGATGTTTCTGTACTCGCGGGCCGGGGCGCTTACCCCGATGGCGCCGATCAGCCTTGCTTTACTATCTTTGATAGGTTCAAATGCGACGATGGTTGCTTTATCCGATACATCAAGCAGCCCGTAATAGGGCTTCCCAAGTGATACATCATCCTTGATGCCTCGAGGTATGGCCTGTCCCAGTACCCATGTGCTTCTTGGAAGGGATGCCGTTGTATGAAGAAAAGCACCTTCCGGCGGCTCTCCGGCAAAGATGGCCGTTTCCATACCCATCCTGTTATAGACGGCATTTCCAAACCAGGGATCGGCTGTCAGCAGAATTCCGGCAACAAGAGCGCCTACAACCCTGTTTTCTTCCCTCACTGGAGAGGCAACAAACTGAACCATACCTGTATTGTTGATCAATTTACCAAGAGATTCATCTTCCCTGGTAATAAAATCTTTATTGACCAGTTCCGTAGAGCGGGTAACAACCCCTGAATTAAGGGCCGTAGAAAGCATATTTCCTATTTTGACCAGGTCATCCCTGTTTTCATTCCTCCTGGTAATTACCCGCTGGTTTTCGTCAACAGCAAGAAAGAAAGAAATCTGTTCATTTTTTTTGCCGTAGCTCAGGAGAAACCGCTGCAGATCCTTCCTGTTGTTGTTTTTAAAGTATCCCGCCAGTTTGTCGTGACTGCTTATTTCTTCCAGAAAGCCTTCAAGAAGGCGCCCTCTTTCTTCATAAATGTTTTTGGCGCCCTTCAGGTGTATCTTCATGGCTATGGAGGCTTCGTCATAGACGAGGTTTTGAAAGAGATAGAAGAGTATGGCTATAAGGGATAGGACGGGTATCCAGAACATCATTGAAAGAGCGAGAAATGTTTTAGCGCTGACTGAAAGTTTGGGCCTGTTTAGCTTCATTACTAACCTCTTGTTATCCATACAAAGTAATACCCCAAGTTTAATTGATACAGGCAAAGAAATCCAGCATTTTGGTAATAATCTCCGGAAAGCCCGTTTCTCATGGCCTGAATGCTTTTTTTATATACTTTGCTTCCTTAAACTTCAAATACCTTCATTCATTATAGATAAATGTCATATGAGGTCAAGGTTAAAGTTGATATATATTTCACGGGAAGCTTGTATTTGTTCACTACGCCAGCAATCGGTTTCTTTATAACCTGGCGGGAAAATAATTTAGAGGAAAGGCAATCTATTCGAAATGGTATTAAATTTAGCTTTTTTTAGTTCATTTTCCATGACCCGACTGTATGTACTGAATCTTATAGCAGTTTATGCCTTTTAGATTGGGGCTTGACAACTTTTTCAAAAAAAATGAATCCAAATGTGATGGTCTTAATCTTAATATGCAAAAACAATTTAGGAGGATTTTAAAATGAATGTAGATAGTCACTTGAAAGTAGCACAATGGCACATTGAGCAGGCAAGGCAGCACGCTCAGAGTTCTGATTACAAATGTGGTTGTCCTGCAAACGAGCATGACCAGAAAGCCATTGACGCTGTAGAGGCCGGTCTTTTCAATGTGAAAGAAGAAGCCGAAGCCTGCGCCGTTTAAGGCCGGACTTAAAAAGGCATAAGAAAGCCCGCCCCTCAAAAGGCGGGTTTTTTTTATTTTTTCAGCCATTCGATCACTAATAAACCTGGAAATGCCTGCGCCATCATGGTTTCCGGCATTGCCTCCTGATTCCTCAGCGCTGCCCTGAAATACCCGCTTAAGCTAATGTTGTTCAGTGTGCAGAACAGTTTGAAGGGCCTGTCGAAGTGCTGGAGCAGACTTACAGCAACTGTACCTGGCAGAATGAAACCCTGGGCGCGGCAAAAGGAACTGCTCATGCCGACAAGAATGACATGGTTAACCTGGGGTTAAAGCTTGGACTTTTCGGTTATCCTGAAGAGGCTGCCGTCAATGGCGATAAAATC
Organism: Deltaproteobacteria bacterium; assembly: GCA_029860075.1. NCBI lineage: Bacteria > Pseudomonadati > Myxococcota > Myxococcia > Deltaproteobacteria bacterium. The sequence continues at coordinate 55,237 of JAOUBX010000012.1, forward strand.
CATAAAACAGCGCTGCAATACATTGAGAATCATGACCATGAGCGTTTTGTCTGTAATTTCGGCATACTTTCCAAAGACAACTACCTCTTGAGAGAAGGTGACCGGGGGAGTTGGTACAAGAATCAGCCCTATCTTATCGGTCTTCTTCCTGCCAAGGGGATTCCCATGCTCTGGCAGGGACAATATTATTTTTACAACCATTACGATAACTATATTTCAAAAAATGTGCTTCTCTTTTCAAGGGAGCATAACGGCAGTTTCAGCCTTGTAGGGCTTAAGTCATAAGTGCAGGGACAAAATTAAAAAGGGCTTACTGTTTCATTAACAGTAAGCCCTTGATTTTGTTGGTGCCCAGGACTGGAATCGAACCAGCACAGGAATACTCCCACTAGACCCTGAACCTAGCGCGTCTACCAATTCCGCCACCTGGGCCTGCTTGGCGCATCTTTGTTGCAAATAGCAGGTCTATAAACTATACTAGGTCCTGAAAAAAGTCAAGAAATATTAATGGTTTCCGGAAAGTTGACAATCAATTAGTGGGGGTCTTGGGGCCCTTGAAAAAAGGATAAAATGGCTGTTGATCAAAAAGGGGTGCTCAGGTTCCTCAGGGAAGAGGCAGGGCGACCTGCAACGCTTAAAGATATAAGAGGCCGTTTCGGCATTACAAAAGAGAAACGGAGCAAACTGGTAAGGCTCCTCGATGAAATGCTTCGAAATGGGGAAATCGTCAGGATAAAGGGGGGGCGTTACGGCGTGCCTTCAAAGATGAACCTTGTTACGGGACGCTTGCAGAGCCATGCTGAAGGTTTTGGTTTTGTCATCCCCGATGAAGGGGATGAAGATGTTTATATTAACGCAAGAAACATAAAAGACGCCATGCATGGTGACAGGGTTGTTGCCAGGGTGGAGGGCTTTAAGGCGGGAGGCAAACGGCACGGTTCAATCATCCGTATTATCGAGCGGGTACACAAAACCGTTGTAGGCCGTTATGAAAAGGGGCGAAAGTTCGGTTATGTTGTTCCTTCCGATGAAAGGCTCTCTCACGATATTTATGTTCCCAAAGGAGAAGATATGGGAGCAGACGATGGTGAGGTTGTATTGGTGGAACTGATCTCTTACCCGACACGGCAGAGAAATCCCGAGGGGGTGGTCATAAGGGTTATCGGCAGTCCCTTCGATCCCGAGGTGGAAATCCAGTCTATTATTGCAAGGCATAATATCCCCTCCATTTTCCCGCAAGAAGTTATAGATGAAGCAGAGCGCATAGGGGAGAGCGTAAAGGTAAAGGAAATAGAGGGACGTGAGGACCTCCGGAACCTTATGACGGTCACCATCGATGGTGAGACGGCAAGAGATTTTGATGATGCTGTCTCTGTAAGGAAGGAAGGGAAGGGAAATATCCGGCTATGGGTCTCTATTGCCGATGTGAGCCATTATGTGAAGGAAGGAAGTGACCTCGACAGGGAAGCTTATGAGCGGGGGACGAGTGTTTATTTTCCTGATCGCTGCATTCCCATGCTCCCCGAGCGGTTGTCGAACGGCATATGCAGCCTCAATCCCCAGGTAGAAAGACTTGCCATGACGGCTGAAATGCTATTTAATGATCGTGGAGAGCGCATTGAGGGGCGCTTTTATCCCAGTGTCATAAGGAGTGATCACAGGCTAACCTATTCCATTGTAAAGAAGATCCTTGTTGAAGGTGATGCTGCTCTGACGAAAGAGTATGAAACCATAATGCCTGATCTCAGGGTTATGGAGGAATTGTCGGGTTGGCTCAGGATTTTCAGGGAAGAGAGGGGTTGCATTGATTTTGATCTTCCAGAGGCACAGATTATACTCGATATACAGGGAGGGGTAGAAGCCATTGTCCGCTCCGAAAGGAACCTGGCCCATATGATTATCGAAGAATTTATGCTTGCAGCCAACGAAGCCGTCGCATCCTTTCTTGCGGCTAAAAAGCTTCCTCTCCTGTACAGGGTTCATGAGGAACCGGATGCTGAAAAACTGGAAGATTTCAGGGAGTTTATTCATAACCTGGGTTATGAGCTAAAAAGTGGGACGCCTTCTCCCAAAGACCTGCAAGGGCTGCTCTCAGCCGTTTTTGGAAAGCCGGAAGAGAGAACCATTAATCATGTCCTTTTAAGGTCCATGAAACAGGCTGTTTACAGCGGTAAAAATATCGGTCATTTCGGACTCGCTTCCAAAATATATTGCCATTTTACTTCACCCATCAGACGTTATCCCGACCTCATGGTTCACCGGGTCCTTAAAAAAGCGGTTACAGGGGGGATTAAAAAGGCAGAAACAGAGCAACTGCAGGCTGCCTTGCAGATGAGTGGCGAGGAGACATCGTCAAGAGAGAGAAGGGCCATGGAGGCCGAAAGAGATGTGGTTGATCTTAAAAAGACGGAATTTATGATGGACAAGGTGGGGGAAAATTATTCCGGTTTCATAACGGGCGTGACATCATTCGGCATTTTTGTCGAGCTTGAGGAACTCTTTGTGGAAGGGCTTGTTCATGTTACCTCCATTGATGATGACTATTACATTTATGATGAAAAAGGGCATTCTCTAAGGGGTGAAAGAAAAAAGAGGTCTTTCAGGATCGGTGACAAGGTGGATGTCAGTGTTGAAAAAGTAGACAGGGATAAAAGGCAGATCGATTTTAAACTCAAATAAATGGTTTCGGAATAAATGTTTCATCCCTTTAAAAAGGTAAACCTCACCTACAGGAATATACAGCGGCTTCGTGTCATTGTTGGTGTATTTATGCGCCACGGTCTTTACAGCCTCATGGAAATGATAAATCTTCATGTTCTTATTCCCGTTCACAGACGGATAAGAAAAAAGAAACTGTCCGAGAAAAAAGATATCCTTTCCATGCCGGAAAGGATACGGCTTGCCTTTGAAGAGCTGGGCCCTACATTCATCAAACTTGGCCAGCTCATCGCTTCCAGGCCGGACCTTGTTCCTGCCGAGTACTGTGAAGAGTTCAACAAGCTTCTCGATGAAGTTCCTCCCTTTCCCTTTCTCGATGTAAAGAGAGTTATTGAAGATGAATTCAAGGTTCCCGTTGAAGAGATGTATAAGGAATTTAATGAAAAACCTGTGGCTGCGGCATCGATAGCGCAGGTGCATAATGCCCTTCTCCATGATGGAACACCGGTCGTTGTCAAGATCCAAAGACCTCACATCGAGATGCGGATTAATACGGACATTGAGCTCATGTACGTTATGGCCAAGCTTCTCACGAGATATGTGCCGGAGACTCAGATCTATAATCCTGTTGGAATTGTCGATGAATTTTCGAGAGCCATCAAAAAAGAGATGGATTTTGTTCTTGAGGCGAGCAACATCGTCAAAATATCAAGAAACCTGAGAAATGACAGGCGAGTTATCATCCCTCAGGTTCACTGGGATTTTACCTCTTCAAGGGTCCTTACTATGCAAAGGCTGGGTGGGATCAGGATTGATGACAGGAAAGCGCTTGAAAAGAAGGGCATTGTGGCAAGTGATATTGCACGGTTGCTGACGGATATCTTCTTTGCCCAGGTCTTTCGGCACGGGCTTTTTCATGGTGATCTTCATGCCGGTAATATTTTTGTTGTCGATGCCGATACGCTCGCCTTTGTCGATTTCGGCATCGTGGGCAGGCTAAACGAGGACATGATAGAGCGGCTTGCCAATATTCTTATGGGGATTATGGCTGGAGAGTACAAAAAGGTAGTTGAAAACTATCTCGAAATGGGGCTTGTTCCTGATAGTGTTGATATAGATGCCTTTAGAAGGGATTACCAGGATGCCCTCGAAGCTTACCTCTCCAAACCCCTTAAAGAAGCAAAGCTCGGTGAACTGCTGCTCGACTACACGAGGATAGCGGCACATTATAAGATAAAGCTCCCCACGGACCTCGTTCTTCTCGATAAATGCATTATTGAACTTGAAGGGCTTGTCAGACAGCTTGATCCCGGCCTGAATATGCTGAAAACAGGAAAAAGGTATGCCGGTGAACTGCTTAAAATCTGGTATTCTCCGGGTAAGGTGAAAAAGGACCTCTTTGAAACGGCAAGCGAAATGGAGAAAACGGCAAAGGTATTGCCGGGGCAGATCAGACAGCTTATGAAGAAGATGCTTACCGATAAATTTACCATCGACTTTGTCCATATCGGGCTCAATAACCTTATTGATGAGATCGACCGTTCCAGCAACCGGCTGGCCCTTGGACTCATTATTTCCGCCATTATCATAGGTTCCTCTCTTATTATGACCACCGGCAAGGGCCCTCTTTTTATGGGCTTCCCCATCCTTGGCCTGGCAGGGTTTGTACTGGCCGGTGTCCTCGGATTTTTACTTGCCGTTGTTATTATCCGCTCCAGGAAGTTTTGATCTTTCCAAATCTATTTCCCATCGTTATATTAATGCTGTTATCTTTGTGCCTCCACAAGCTGCTTATTAAAGTAATGCCGGGTATTAAAGGCATGAAATTTATCAGCAGATATGGAGATATCATGTGAAGTTTCACAATAATCAAACAAGGAGAAAGGAATTATTCACCGGCAATGGTTGACATTAAAGATATGAGTTTTGAAGAACTTGCAGGTTTTTTGAAAGGAATGGGCAAGGAGACCTACAGGTCTGCCCAGATATTTAAGTGGCTTTACCAGCATGATGCTCAATCCTTCGATGACATGACGAATCTCTCCAGGGCATTTCGCGAGGAATTGAAAGAGATTGCCTTCATTGGTAGCCTTGAGCCTATTCAAATTGAAACATCTAAAGATGGAACAAAGAAATATCTTTTTCGCTTAAGTGATGGTGAATCGATAGAATCGGTCTTAATTCCTGAAGGTAAGAGGCGAACCCTTTGTATCTCATCGCAAGTGGGCTGCCCTCTTGATTGTGGTTTTTGTCTTACCGGGGCCATGGGATTTAAAAGGAACCTTACTACCTCAGAGATTACAGGGCAGGTTCTTGCCGTTAATAAATCTCTCGAAGAAGACCTGAAAATAACGAATATTGTCTACATGGGCATGGGTGAGCCTCTTTTAAACTTTGAAAATGTATTAAGATCTATTGATATTATAAGCGGAGATAAAAGCATTCGTATTTCGCCCAGAAAGGTTACGCTCTCTACCGCCGGCGTAGTGCCGGGCATGTTGAAACTGGGAGAGGAGTCAAATGTAAACCTGGCCGTATCGCTTAATGCAACGACTGATGAAGTAAGAGATGAAATCATGCCCGTTAACAGGAAATACCCCATTGCTGAACTCCTCGATGCCTGTCGTAACTACCCTCTATCCAATAGAAGGAGAATTACCTTCGAGTATGTCTTGATAAAAGATCTTAATGATTCCCTCGATGATGCAAAGCGGATGGTAAAACTCCTCAGGGGGATTCCTGCCAAGGTGAACCTTCTCCCTTTTAATGAATCGGAAGGCTCACCATTTAAGAGACCTTCTAAAGAGACGATTCAGAATTTTCATAACTACCTTGAGAATAAGAACATGACGGTTATTATAAGGAGCAGTAAGGGAAGCGATATCTCTGCCGCCTGTGGACAGCTGAAAGGGAAGGCTGAATCCCCGGGCGGGGGCGCTCCCCGCAGTTTGCCGGGGGAGGGCTGATCCTGCGTGCGCAAAAATGCAGCTAATATAATCATTTGTCCTCGTGGAAGTTGTTTTTCAGGTAAAAATAATGGTACGGTTGTCGTAGACAAGCGTCTTTCTCTGTACATGATGCCATACTCCTCTTGAAAGAACGATCTTTTCAAGGTCCCGTCCCTTTCGGACCATGTCATCAACGGAATCGGTATGACTGACTCTGGTAACATCCTGTTCTATTATAGGGCCTGCATCAAGCTCTGATGTGACGTAGTGACAGGTGGCGCCAATAACTTTAACGCCCCGTTCGTGGGCGGAGTGATAGGGTTTTGCGCCGGGAAAGGCGGGCAGGAATGAGTGATGAATGTTGATGATTTTATTCCTGTAGCAGTCCACAAAATCAGAGGAGAGTATTTGCATGTACCTTGCCAGCACGATAAAGTCTGCTTTATGCTTTTTTAGCAGTTCCAACTGCTCTTCTTCCCTCTTTTGTTTGTTTTTTGAATCCATGGGAATCGCGTAAAAATCAATGCCGAACTGGCAGGCAATTTCTTCAAGGTCTTTGTGGTTGCTTATAATGAGTGGGATATGGACTCGCAGTTCACCTGCTTTCCATCTTGAAAGGAGATCATAGAGGCAATGGGGGAGTTTTGACACGAAAATAGCCATTCGTGGAATATGGTGAGAGAAATAAAGGCGCCACTTCATGCTGAAGGGGGAAGCAATAAGGGTCTGGAAATAGTCACCTGTTTTTTCAGGAGGAATGGAAAAATCCTCAAGGGTCCATTCAATCCTCATAAAAAAGGTATTGTTGACATCATCCACATGTTGATCGAGGTAGGTAATATTGCCGTTATTTTTATAAATAAACTCTGTAACCGATACAACAATACCTTTTGTATCGGGACAATGAATAAGAAGGATTGCCGAATTTTCCATTTTTTCCTTTATAAAATTGGAGCGAAAGCCTTTTTACCAGTTTATATGTCCCTGTCTATTTGTCAACCTCTTTCAGCCGCTGAAAAGCGCTGATTCATTTTGTAAAGGGTCAATAATGATGCCGCTTTATTTGATTCCTTATCAAGTCATAAACAACTTGACCGATACAGGCAAACATGGTACTTTCCAGAGTTCAATAACGCTGTCGGGAGGCTTGAGTTGAGTATTATCGGTGTAATCGGAGGAAGCGGCCTTTATGAAATTGAGGAACTCACTAATGTAGAGGAGGTCTCCCTGGAGACGCCATTCGGACCTCCATCGGATAACTTTATTATTGGCGAATTGTCGGGTGTTAAAATGGTTTTTCTTCCGCGACACGGCGGAGGGCACAGAATTACTCCCTCAGAGCTTAACTTCAGGGCCAATATATATGGTATGAAAAAGCTTGGCGTAGAAAGAATTATTTCCGTTAGCGCCGTCGGGAGCATGAAGGAAGAGATAGAGCCGGGCCATATTGTTATCCCGAACCAGTTTATTGACCTGACGAAAGGAAGAAAGTCTACCTTTTTTAGCGGCGGTGTCGTCGGTCACGTTACCTTTGCCGACCCTATTTGCGGAGAGCTTGGCAAGGCAGTCTATGATTCTGCTCTTGCCGTTGGCGCCAAAACACACTTTGGGGGGACCTACGTTTGTATCGAGGGACCGCAGTTTTCTACCCGGGCTGAATCGAGAGTATACAGGAGCTGGGATGTTGATGTTATCGGAATGACCAACGTTACTGAGGCCAAACTGGCGAGAGAGGCAGAAATGTGTTATACCACCATTGCCCTGTCTACAGACTATGATTGCTGGCACGAAGAAGAAGAAGACGTCAGTGTTGAGGCCATTCTTGAAATTATAAAAAATAACGTAAACACAGCGAGAGCAATTATCAGGGAAACAGCCGGCAGGCTTTCCCCGGAGAGGGGCTGTCGCTGTGGTTCTGCACTTGAGTATGCCATTATCAGCGACAGATCACGTATTCCCGAAAATGTAAAAAAAGATCTTGAGATCATTATAGGTAAATACATATAACTTTGCGCGAGTAATTTTCAGATCTTTCCTCTTAACTTACCAAGGAATTAGAGATGCCATCAAAATTAAGGATTGTTATTTTACTCTTGCTCATCCTTCCCGCTATCTCATGTGTAACGTCAGTTAAAAACAGAAAATCTAAAGAAACGGATATTCATTATAATCTTGGTATATCCTATCTCAATGAGGGAAATAGAGTAAGGGCTTTAAAGGAACTTTTAAAGTCCGAAGAGCTCTCACCACAAAATAAGGCGGTGCAAAATGCGCTCGGTCTTGTTTATTTTGGCCTCGGGGAGATTGATAAAAGTTTGCTGCACTTTAATAAGGCGATTTCTATCGATCCGGAATATTCAGAAGCCTTTAATAATATGGGTGTTGTTTACCTGGAAAATAAGGATTACAATAAGGCTGTTTCAGCATTTAACAGGGCTGTATCGAATGAGCAATATTCAACGCCTGAAAGGGCCTATAACAATATAGGATGGGTCTATTATCAGAAGAGAGATTATGATAAGGCCATTTCGTTCTATGAAAAAGCACTCAAATTTGCACCGAACTTCCCTCTGCCCAGGTTCAATATTGGCCTCATCTATTTTGATAAAGGGCAGTATAGAAAAGCCGCTGTACAATTTAGAAATCTGGTAAATGATTTCCCTGCTTACGGACAGGCAAGGCTAAAGCTGGCCATGACTTATCTCCAGCTAAAGAAAAAAGGTCTTGCGCTGAAAGAATTTGAGATGCTTCTTGATGTATCCAATGATGAAGCGATAAAGCTTGAAGCAGATAAATATATAAATATTTTGAAGTAAAGCGCCTTGCCTGGTATTTAGGTAAAAATTATAAATTTATAATCTGCCATATTCGGGAACATTGCAGAAAATTCCTCTTCATTTTGGGTTTTGCTTTTCTCTTCTCATCCTTTTTTTTCCTCTAATTACAGAAGGACATGAGCCTCCTGTCACCTTTGTTGCCGTAGGTGACATTATGATGGGAAGGCATATTGGAAAATATATGAAAAAAAAGGGCGATCTTTACCCTTTTATGAACTTCATTACTCCCTTTCGGAAGGCAGATATTGTTTTTGCAAATCTGGAGTCCGTTCTCGGCGATAAAAGCGATAAGGAGTTTTTCCCAAAAAAGCCTTACAACTTTATTGCGCCCCTAAAGACTGCCGATACACTTAAAATGCTTGGATTCAATGTTTTAAGCATGGCCAACAATCACGCAATGGATTATGGACCATCACCGGTAACAAAAACGCGCAATATCCTCATTAAAAGAGGTATCTCCCCTTTCGGAGCAGGTAAAAACCTTGATGAGGCAAGAACACCTGCTATTAAAACAGTAAAAAATATCAAGTTTGGTTTTTTGGGTTATTCCAACGGACATTCCCATCTTGTCTATGCTTCTAAAAAAAGAGCGGGCGCTGTTCCCTATAGACTGAAAATAATGCTGGAAGATATAAACTCTCTCAGGTCCAAAGTCGATATTCTTGTTGTATCACTCCATTGGGGGGTGGAATATGAAAAATTTCCTACAAAGAAGCAGATAAAGGTAGCTCACCAGCTTATAGATGCAGGCGCAGATATTATCCTGGGACACCATCCACATGTTATGCAGGGGATTGAATTTTATAAGGGAAAGCTGATAGTCTACAGCCTCGGCAATTTTCTTTTTGATCAGAAACATAAAGACACGCCGAGGAGCTTTATGCTTGTTATGAAATTCAAGAATAAAAAGCTTGCCAGGGCTTATGTTGAGCCACTTGACAGGTTTAATTCATTCTACCCGAAAATTGCCAGAGGCAAGCGTGGTGAGGAAATATTAAAAGAGCTTAGAAGGATATCGGAACCTCTCAATTCGAATCCACTTTTACTTGATCGGATTGGACTTAAAAGTGCAGGGAAGAAGAAGTGATTGATAAGGTCAAACTGCCTCACAGAGCATCAGAGATAACCCCCTTTCTCGTTATGGATATTCTCGAAAAGGCAAAAAAAATGGAAGCCGGCGGTGAAGATATTGTTCACCTTGAAGTTGGTGAACCTGATTTTGATACGCCTTTATCTGTGAGAGAAGCTGCAAAAGAGGCCATTGACAGAGGGCAAACAGGATATGCGCCTTCACTGGGTTTACCCGAACTAAGGGAAATCATTTCGGAAGATTATAACGCCCGCTATGGTGTCAACATTACATCTGAAAGGGTCATTATCACTTCCGGGAGTTCACCGGCGCTACAGATGATATTTGCATCACTTATCAATGAAGGGGATGAAGTGATCATGTCCAACCCTCACTATGCCTGCTATGAAAACTTTGTCAAATTTTTCGGTGGGCATGCCCGATTTGTGGATCTGGGAGAGAAAGAGGACTTCAGATTAAAGTCCCACGCTGTTTCAGGAAAAATTTCTAAAAAGACGAGGGCCATCCTGGTGAATTCTCCTGCCAATCCGACAGGCGTCGTTCTTAGTGGATCAGAACTTGAGTCGATCTGCAATTTAAATGTCCCCGTCATTTCCGATGAGATTTACCATGGACTGACTTATGAGGGAGATGAACACTCTGTCCTTGAATTTTCAGATGACGCTTTTGTGGTCAACGGTTTTTCAAAGCGCTATGCCATGACCGGCTGGCGGCTCGGTTATGCCATTGTACCGCATGATTATATTCGTCCCCTTCAACGGCTTATTCAAAACTTTTTTATTTCAGCGCCCACCATCAGCCAGTGGGGGGGATTGGCTGCCCTTAAATATGCCGGGGAAGACCTTCAGTTAATGAAAGAGGAATTCAGGAAAAGACGTGATTACATTGTAGAGGGACTTGGAAAAATGGGCCTCAAATTGGGAGCCAGACCTGAAGGTGCATTCTACGTTTTGGTTAATGTGAAAGATTTTACAAATGATTCACTATCCTTTTGCTATGACCTGCTTGATAAGGGGAAGGTGGCCCTTACTCCCGGCATCGATTTTGGCAGTGGCGGGGAAGGGTATGTAAGGCTCTCTTATGCCAATTCAATCGAGAGAATTGGGGAAGGCCTCCAGAGAATTGGTAAATATCTGGAAATGGTGAGCTAATGGATAAAAAAATACAAGATATTCTTTCTTTTTTTAGCTTAACAGGCCACCAACTTCTCTTATCCGGCATGAACAGTTCTCATAGTGGTAATTTAAGTGTCATAGATGGGGAGCATATTTATATTACACGTTCGGGGACAATGCTTGGTCACATTAATGACGGAGATATAATAAAAGCAGATTGTACTGACAGCAACCCACCGAAAGCATCCATGGAGTACCCCGTTCACAGGCAGATTTATATCGATACGGCTTTTAATGCCGTCATCCATTGCCATCCGCCCTATGCTACGGCACTTTCCCTCTCAAATGATGAAATTGAGCCTCTTGATATGGAAGGAAAGCGTATCGTACAGCTTGTTCCTGTAGTAAGGGGAGAAGATAATATTCCTGACCTGGTAAGTGCTCAGTGTCAGAAGGGCCACAGGGGGGTAATGGTTAAAGGTCATGGTGTTTTTGTGGCTGCCGATAGTATGGAAGAGGCCCTGCATGTTGTTACTGCTATGGAAATGTCGGCAAAGATTATAAGTCTCAGCAGATAAAAAGAAAAAACCCCTTTCAGCATCATCACTGAAAGGGGTTTTAAATTATTACTTTGAATGAGTACTAGAAGGGGATATCGTCATCCTCAAAATCATCAGGACCACCTGAAGAAGCTGAATGTGAGTTGGAAGTGCCTCCCTGTGGAGCACCGCCTGCCTGACCGAGCATGGTCATATTGTTGGCGACAATTTCAGTGGTTTGCCTCTTGTTGCCGTCTTTATCTTCCCACTCCCTCGTCTGCAGTCTTCCTTCAATGTATACCTGTTTCCCTTTGGAAAGATACTCTCCGCAGATTTCGCCCAGTTTGCCCCAGGCCGTAATACGGTGCCATTCCGTCTTTTCTTCCTTGTTGCCATCTTTGCCTGTCCATCTTTCCGATGTGGCAAGGCTAAAAGATGCCACCGCCTGTCCGCTTTTTGTGTACCTTACCTCGGGGTCTCTTCCCAGGTTTCCTACCAGTATTACCTTGTTAACTCCAGCCATAATATTAAAACCCCAAACTTAGTTTTGCCGTATATGATGAAACTTCTGCTTGTTCATATTCAGCTAAAATTATAAAAAATCCCAGCGAAAGTCTCGCGCCTACAAAGTATTTTGTTTCGGTGATCTCCTCTTTGTCAAGGGCAAGGCTTGTGCCTTCAACTTTAATGTTACTTGAAGCGTCACTCTTGATCCATACCTGTCCCACACCGGCATAAGGTGTAAGCATGGCAAATCCCTTGCTTATGGAAAGATCGACCCCTGTTGTGGTGAGATCAAGATCATCGATGCCGTCAAGCTTTGTGTATGTGCCTCTCAGAGCCAATGCGGGCTTTGCGATCCCGCCTTCCCATATGGCATATTTGATTTCAGCGCCTGTCAGTTTTATATCACTATCGGGAATCTTTGCATAGGATGCCCCGATGTCTATGCCAAAGGGGAGCCCTTTTTGAACACGGACCTTGGGGATGGGAATGCTTCCCGGCATATCGGGAGCTACATCTTTCCAGTATGAATCGCCTTCATCTATGTTTGTTGCTGTTACTTCAAGGCCTATATCAAATCCGGTAATTCCCAGTGGTTCAGCAGGTGCGGCGGCTTTGTAGGCAACGGCAAGTCCTACCTGTCTGCTCAGATCTTCAAATTCACTTTGAGCAAGGTTGTTAGCTTGCAGAACAATATCACTATCTCCTGCAATTGCGGTATTTGTGGAAAATAGAAAGATCAGTAAGAGGGACATTATTGTTTTTTTCATGGCGTCTCCTTTCTTAAAGTAAGGCTAGGAATTAAAAGATGATTATAACAATAAAATAATCATAGTCAATGTTTACTTTGCTTTGCCCCGTCTGTGGCTGGTTTGTTACTCTATCCAGGAATAAAACTCGTATGCATCGGTATAGCACTCACTGCAACCGCTATTACAACAGTGGGCAACAATGTTTTTCCTGACTTTACCCTCATGGAACAGTTGCCGGAGTACTTTATTTATCTCTTCTTCAGGTAATTTAAAGTGGAGTGAAAAATCATAAAGACAGGCTTCTTTCCGTTCAAGGAGAAAGCTTTTAATTTGGGAAATGTTCATGGTACGAATTATACCTCATGTTTATAGGACATCTTTAGTTTTTTAGAATAAAATTCATTAGCTGTCATTTTGATGCAAAGAGGACACTTTATTCCCTTCCAGTCGCAGCTTTAGTTTATTCTTTGACACGACAATTCTCACTTTTATCGGGTTCAATTACTGCATACAGTTTTACATTAAAGAAATGCAGCTTACGTGGCAGAAGAGAGAAGGTTTTTTTGAAAGCTGTGCTCATGTTTAATACAAAGGTGAGAGCTGGCTTTCTTCCTGAACTAAATAGATTCCACCCGCACAAAAAATAGCAGATTATAAAGGCAAATCCTTAATAAATAATAAATGCCAAAGTTATACTGCTACAATATAATATTGATAATTTAAACATATGTTGCAAAAAGCATTAAATTTGCTTTAATTCAAATGCAGAGATAGAATTTATATAAAGCTGAGATAAACTATTGTGTATCCCTTTCTACGAAACTTATGCTCTTTGGCTATAAAATAACTGTAATGCTTTAAATAAATATAGGAGTTTAGTCATGCGCTCAGTTCCAAGAATAAGTGTTGTATTAATTCCAGAAGCTTGTGAATTACTTAAAAATGATCCCATATCTTCCTTCCTGAAAGATAATAATTATTTTAATTGCGAGTCGGCCCAGCAAAATGGCAATTTTCTTGAAATGACTATTTCTTCTTCTCAGACTCAAATGCCTGAACTTGAACAGGATACGATTTTGTCAATCCCCATCCATTTTGTTCTATATATGATCTCAGGTGCATCTCGCAAAAGCTTCGGTTTTGAAGATAATTAATCATCTGGTAACCATATGCCGGATTCAACGTACCATTGGCAATCAAATATTGTGTCAATGTGTCAGCTTGACTGAGCATAATCCCTCGTGAAGAGGGACTGGCAAACAGATGTATCATTTTTTGTGCCTATTGCCCGTGCCCTTGACTCTGCTTTTGAGAAGAAGGAAGGGCATCTGTCCCTATATTTTGTCCTAACGCAGAGATTTGGGGGCCCCTGTTGAAGGTTAGCCCCTGAAAGGAGGTTTTTATGACGGACAAAAATAGCAATAGATCAAAAAAAGACACAGCTAAAAAGCTTTTAAACATAGAATCTAAAAATCGACTAAGTTCCGATTCAATCGAATCCTTGAGTGAAACTCCTGAGTTACTGAAAGAATACCTGGATTTTTCAATTGCAAATACATTTTCTGAATTGATGTTCAGGTTGACTCATGAAATATATAAGGAAGATAAAGCTAAAAAACTTTGGGATAATATTGTAAGGCATAGACAAAATATAAAATCAATACTTGGTCGTGATGCAGGGATTTTAGTAACGGCCCTGGATTATTTAACAAACGTTTCAGGAGATTTAATAAGCCCCAAAATCATTGAGGACCGTCGTATTGAAGAAGCCGCCTTAATGGCAACAAGGGATCATTTAACGGGCTTATATTTAAGAAGTGTTTTTGATTTTTCAATTGAACGTCTTTACAAAGAGCATAAGAGATATGGGAAAACGCTCTCTCTCTTGATGATAGATATTGATAATTTCAAAAAAATTAATGACAAATTTGGACATCAATCCGGAGACAGGGTGCTAAAAGAGGTTGGCAAAATAGTTTTGGAAACCATGAGAGAGGCTGATTTTCCGGCAAGATATGGTGGTGAAGAAATAAGCATCATCTTGCCTGATACTTCAGAGGACAAGGCAATTATCATTGCAGAGAGATTGAGAAAAAAAGTTAAAAAATATTTTTCTTCAGAGCCGGAAATAACAATTAGCCTCGGTGTTTCATCAAATATGGATTTAGCCATTAGCGGAATCGATATGATCAGGTTCGCAGATAAAGCGCTATATGCAGCGAAATTAAAAGGAAAAAACCGTGTTCAAGCCTGGCATGGCTAACGCTCTAATGGGTTAGAAGTCGATTCTTCTAACGGGGGGGAATGGGGGGAGGGTTCGGGATGAAAGGGAAGGCAGATAACGGTCGCTGCCCTATTTTTCTTTTTGATCATTAAAAAGTAGTTCCAAGGCTGTTTTCGGGGCCTTTTTCAGGGCTTTATCTTTTGTTTTTAACTACTTAACGTGGTCCGACCAAAAAAAAGCAAACAGGGCGAATATTTCAAATACACTCAAGCAATTCCATTCAACTTCATCCAAACAGCTTTGTAATCGTCACCTGACAATCTGGAACCTGACGGTCTTACCCTGTTCCAGGTATCTGTGTCTTGCCGGTTAATCCAATCGTAAACAGATGAAGAAGGCTGGCTAAAAATTTCACCACCAACCGATTCACTATATAATTCACCCAATCGGTTAGCGATGCTTCGGGGAACATTATTTTTTCTCATTAGTACGCCTTCATCTGTGTTCACGCCATAGTGGAGATATGCCGGCAAGTTAGCCATCCGCTTTTTTTCAATTTCCGACAAACTATCCCAATCCACACCACTGGTCGGCATCTTCTGGAGAGCGGCAATACCCCAAGTGGCGGCATTGGCAACAACTTTATAAAGAGCTTTAGTTGCCATTTGAATCGCTCGCTGTGGTTCTTCTCCTGGATAAAAACTGTTTGCTATCGATGCAATATTACGACCATTGACCCAATCAATTACCAATCTGGCAATACTTGCCTGGTCCAATGGACGCCCCCCTTGGTTTAACTCCTGAATGGAGTTCCTGATTTCATAGGTATTAAGCATAATGCCTATGAGTTTTTGCATGCTTTGGTTTTGCTCAGAAAACAATTGGCTCTTATTCCAGTCTTGCGGCGTTAAACCTGAAGTAGCCAGTTTCCCTATCATTTGCCTTACAGAGACCGTAGAAAACCCTGTTTCATCGGCTCTTTTCGCATCAGCCAACGTTAAGCTTCCAGCATACTGTCTAACCTTCTCATTAAAAAAGGTCTTCTTATCCTGAGGCAATTGCCTATATCCTAAGGTTCCTTGTAGTTTCTGCTCAAGCTGGGCTAAAAAAGCTTCCTGTTGCTCTGTCTGTTTTCGTAAGTGTGAAATGTATTGGAGAATTGCCGACCATCTCTCATCACAGAAAAGCCATCTGTCAAAATCATGAGCAGCGTGACGAAGTGCAGTGTCAATTGCATTTATTAATTGTGAGTGCAGGTCATCAGATGCCTTCATGACATACTCGCCGACTTTAAGCAAATCTGAATCATTTTTTACGGCTAATCCCACCCATCCCATGTCTGTCTGTCCTGTTCTACCTACTCTTCCCGCCATGTTCCAAAAGTCCCGTACAGGCATTTCAGAGGTAAAGGGATAATTGTATGCACCCATTATAATGGCCGATACAGGGAAGTTTATGCCTTGAGCTATTGTGGTAGTTGCAGCCAATGCTTGCAGCTTTTCCTTTAGCATCAAGTCCTCAATTAAAAACTTGATGTCATCGGGCAGTGCCGAACTGTGAATCGCAATCCTACAGGTTAGAAATTTTGCCAAGGGAAAGTTTTCGCCAAGTTCGCTTTTAACCAATTTTATCAGAAGGTTAATATCCTCATCTTGCTCAAAATTATCATCGGACATTTCGTAAAGATGTTCGGCAATTATATATGTCTCTGGTGGATCAGTTGCCAAAACAATGATTGGTGAATTGATATCCAGTATAATAGATGAAACAGAAGAGGCGATCCGAACTTTAGAGGAGCAAAACTGTGATTTCGTATGTTCCGCATTTTCGAAATGTGCCAAAGGAATAGCCTCCCCGATCTCATATGTCCCTTTGTCTGTATGGAGGGTTCGAAGGCTTAAATCATAATTTCTTCCTCTTCCATCAACCTGAATAGCTCCTACAACCCTCTCATTGGGTTGCCACCAATCTAATTCAAGATTAATTACATTTCCTCGCTCCCCTGCCAACCAGTCAACAATTTCATGCGAGTTCGAAATATCTGGTGACATGAGAAGAAAATTCGCTTCTTCACAATCGTTTTTAATCGTGGCTAATAATAACTCAAGGTTCAATCCTCTAGTTTTTTCTTCAATATTATGTGCTTCATCGACCACAGTTAAAACCAATGGGCGATCCTGGGTCGTACCTAGGCCCTGCCTTACAAGAAGGTTCAGTTTTTCATAGGTAGTTACCAGTACATCAAAAGCCGTCCCATTGCCGCTTTCTTCAACCAAGTGCTGTTCAAACCCGTCCAGTTCAACCGCACCGCTGGCCTTTTCCACATCAAGCCCAATTTCCCCCAAGTCCCTGTTCAATTGTATAAAGATTTGATTAACCAAGGCTTTAGTAGGGACCACATAAGCAACCCATCCACCCTGTTGTTTGAATTGGTTTAATGCCTGAAGGATGCGGTATTCCGCAATCATCGTCTTACCACTCGATGTAGGCAGATTCACTACAATTGCCCTGTGCGCCGGATTTAGTAGTCCACCATCAATTATAGATTCCCGCTGTGGATAAAGTAACTCAAATACCCCTTTGTCTTCTTGCCTTGAGATGTATCTGTTAAATTGTGTTACCCAATTATTTACACCTCTAGTTGTATACCATATTGTATTGCGTATCAGTTTTACAGCGAGGGCCTCGAAGAACTGAAACAGCAAGCCTAAGCTGATATTACCCGATTCTTTGGCGAACCCCTTAGACAAGTCAAGGTGATAGTGGATTTGTGTTTCCGGTTCGAGTGGGCGCCCTTCAATTTGATATTGCCCAAGTATCTCAATGCTCTTTACAAAATGGTAAAGAGCAACCAATTCTGCGGCACCATAGGGTCGACTTTCCTCATTTACCTGGTTTAAAAAGCTATTCTCAAGTTCCGACTGTTCTGACCTCAGTTGATTAATCAACTGAACTGCCTGATCTATATCCTTCCAGGAGTCTTTTTTCAATAAGCCCACCAAGGCCTTAAAACTAATCGCAAGTAACCTCTGATTCCAGCCATCATTTACTACAAGCTCATCAATAATTGATGGTCTGCATTTCAAATATTGCCGGACAAAGTGCCAATGTTCTCCTAAACATCCGAAGGCAATCAATTTTATTTGTTCATAAACAAAGTATTCATTGTTTGTGTTTATAGGCAATTGGCTGGCAATATCAAAATTGATTGAACACAAAGCTTTAAACTGGGGAGTATCCCTATTTCCCCATTGTTCAATAATTTTCAGCTCGCATAGTTCCCTGGCCTTTTCAAGCTGCTGAATATCTTGCGCTGAAAGATGAACTGATTCAAATCGTTTAGAAAGCTTGCTCTTCTGAATGAGCGCACTAATCCCTCCCAACATATCGGGATATGCTTCTTCAAGATAGCTATATTTAAGTTGAATGCTCATTACTATTCCGCGCGATTCAATATTGACAGCCACTCACTTTTACTGACTGGCACGTACAATGCCAACAATTGAAGGCCAGTTGGCTCCAATACATCTTCCTTAATTCTTTCATAGCTTACGGAAACATCCCTTTCATCCGGTTCAACATCTCTCACCAAAACACCTATTAATTGATAGCCGGGATTGCCTGCATAATATGACCGGAATGCTCTATCAAAGTCTTCCCTGAAGGGATGACCGTCGGGCTGAATTCTTGCCTTGTTCTGCAAATAACTTATCAGAATGAATCTTTTTTGACGGTCTGAATAAAGGTCTCTCAATTGGTTTTCTATGCCATCTGCCTTTGTCATTACCCGTGGCGGTCTATTTGCCGTTTCGGAAGAAGTTTTAACCTCCCCAAAAAGAAAAAGCACCTGGTCTTCCACGACAATGAAACCGACCAAATCAGCACCGGTCTTATTCCCTCTAGGATTACGTGCATCTCTCAACTCATTCCAGTAAAAACGGGATCGAAAAGACTCCTCTAAAATGACTTCAGCATAAGCTTCACCAACACGGAAAATTTGCACATCAACATCCTCATTTTCTAATGCCTGGATGTCTTCCAGAAGGTTTTCAGAAGAGAAGCCCGTATCTGTCTGTAAAGTGCGTAAACTATTTAAAATATCATCCCTTTCTTCCCTGTCCAATAGATTGTCCTTTACTGGACCAGAAAGGTGGTCTCTAAAAGCAGCTTCCTCAAAAGCTACTCCATGGTAACCTCTTATTTCTGAGTCGTAATTTTGATATTCAATAGTCATAATTTAGAATTTATAGAGGAAATACTCAATTTACCCTTTCACAATCACAAGCTCTTCTTCCGTAAGTCCATAAAGAGTGTAAACCAACTGATCGATCTCCTTCACCTGCACTAAAGAAAAGGGGGCGCAACCCTTTTCTCTAATAGATGTCGCTGAAATGTTTTTATACTAACCCTTTAGAATCGAATACTAACAATATTTCTGATATCTTGTCACTCTCAAACCTTAATAGCAGTGCGATAGTTAAAAAACCATCCTCTTTCCCATATTGGGATAAATAGGGACAACAGCGACCGTTTAGATTGCTAGCCCCGGTTCAAAACAAAAAAAGCCCGTTGCAGATGGGGCTGCTTCGGGCTTATAGATTCTCTTTCCCCTCTGTTTTTCATAACACCCCTTATCATACAGCTCTTTCCCTCTCACCCCCGTATCAAGTACGGGGCAGGCTCTAACCCTTTTATGCCCTTCGGGTGCTCCCACGAGGGGAGAGGGGATGCAACCCCCCTTTTCTATGGCTTCCCCCTTTGCAAGGCGGGACAATGAGGAAACTCTACCGCAGAGATTGTCATTTTTCAACTTTTTTCTTCAATCCTTTTTTCTTCAATCCGCCGGAGCCTCTCAAAAAAACCGGTTCTTTCCATTTTACAAGAAGGGGCTCACTTGCTAACATTTATCTATAAGATCATCCCTCCCCGGATGGCGTGATGGCAGGGATTACAGGGGGCTTCAGGTGGATAAGGGAGAACGTTTCAACAGCATCAGTCATATAATCGCCGCGGCGGCGGCCCTTGCCGGGGTGATAGTGCTCATCGTCTTTTCGGCTGAAAAGGGAGACCCCTGGAAGTTCATCAGTTTCAGTGTCTACGGCACCACCCTCTTTATACTCTACACCTTCTCCTCCCTCTACCACTCCCTCGGAAAAGGGCAGGCCAAGGCCTTCTTCCGCAGGCTCGACCACTGCGCCATCTACCTCCTCATCGCAGGCACCTACACCCCCTTTACCCTCGTCACCCTCCGGGGCGCATGGGGCTGGTCCATATTCGGCGCCGTATGGGGCCTGGCCCTAGTGGGGATCGTGCTCGAATACCGCCCCGTCGGGGGGAGACGGATACTCCCCGTCGTAATCTACCTCGTCATGGGATGGATTGTCCTCTTTGCGCTACGCCCCCTCCTCGACGCCCTGCCGCTGCCCGGCTTCAGGTGGCTGCTGGCGGGCGGCACCTTCTACACCTCGGGCATCGTCTTCTACGCCTTCGACAAAAAGGTGCGATACTTTCACGGCATCTGGCACCTCTTTGTTCTCGCCGGGAGCATCAGCCACTATATTGCCGTATTGCTCTATGTGCTATGATGGTGAAGGAAAGGAATTTTACAGGGATACATCACATTAAAAATCCCTCAAAAAAAGCCCGTTCCCCGCACTAGCGGGATTCGGGCTTTGCAGTTATTCCCCCTTATCTCCTTCAAACCTTCCCCCATCTTCAAAAATCAAAAGATTGCCTTTTTATATCACACCTCACCCCGGTTTAAAATCAAAAAACTACAAAGCGTCACCCTCTTGTTGCCGAAAAAACAAAAGGAGGCCTGCCATAAATGACGGGCCTCCTTTGCTTCTGTGCGGCAGTGAGCCTGCTTCTACTTCTTCGTCACCTCAAACCAGTCGCACTGGTCATCCCCTATGGGCGAACCGCGGTCGATCCAGTTGAAGTAGGCCGCCCTTTCGTGGTCCTCATGTGAAAGTGTAAGTCTTGCGCTTCTCCTGCCCCCTGTTACCTTTGATGCTCCTGTCTTTGTTGCCCTCGTCGGTTTTGTGCTCTTTGCTTTTGCTGCTGTCTTTGCAGGCATTTTACTGACCTCCTTTTAAAATCGGGATTGATGAATAGTCCATGCTATTCAATCTCCACCTTCTTCTCCTTCTTCTTCGCCTCTTCCGTCATGGGTATCTTTATCTCCAGTATGCCGTTCTTGAATTTTGCCTTCGCCTTGTCCGACTGGACGTCCTCGGGCAGATGGAAGGAGCGTGTAAAAGAGCCGGTCGACCGTTCATACCTGTAGTAATCCTTCTCTTCCACCTTCTCCTCCTTCTTCTTTTCCCCCGATATGGTTATCCTGTCATCGGTGAGCGTCACGTCAATGTCCTCCTTTGTCATGCCGGGGAGTTCTGCCTTGACTACCACATCGTTCCCCTCCCTGAATATATCGACAGTAGGTGCAGACACCTCAGCTTCAGGAAACCTGAGACTAGGCATCCATGGACGGCCGAACATGGAAAAGGGACGTCTCCACATCTCATCAAAAAAGCGCGCCATATCCCTCTCCATCTCCTCGAAGGTGCTAGGCAGTCCCGGTTCCCTCCTGATCAGCCCCTTCTCTTCCTTTTTCTTTTTTGCCATGTCAAACCTCCTGAATTATTCTTGTCATGACCCTTATAAAATTTTTCTCTTCGCATTGCATCACTGCGGGTTTGAAACTCTTCATGGTAGATCAATTCCCAGGGTGCTTTGTT
>JAOUBX010000013.1 GCA_029860075.1 Deltaproteobacteria bacterium
CTAATAGTGATTTAGCTGCCCATCTCATTGCACTGACAGTTGCAGCAATAACGGCCACAATAGGCTACTATTCTACAAAAGCACTTGAGAAGAATCTCAAAAAAGGGTAGTAACTTTAACAATGTTATATTTCTTGCTATTTCATTAATAATATCGGCATTTATTTTTGTCCCACTAGCAATCAAAGTGCATCAAATACTTACAATAACTTAATTATTGAACCTGTAGGATAACCACACTTCAACCAGTAATCCTTATATTATTACAACGCAAATTTTATTTACTAGTAGGTGTAAACCTCAAAGAATTGAGCCCCTTCTCTCCGTAAGTTTGCAGCCCCCTTCATCACTTCTTCACAAACAATTCACAACCCCTTCAAACTCACTTCAAACTCGCCATTTATACTTTCCTTAACCCAGAAAACTGGATAAGTGTCTTAACGAAAAAATTATCTGCCGGAAAAATGGTGCCTATTTTTTCTAAGACACTAAACCTTAAGAAAGGAGAAAAAAATGGAAAAGATAAAATCAAAGACACTAATTAGAGGGATAATGTCGGGAGTGATTCTCTTGCTGCTGATACCGCTGCCTGTGTGGTGTTACGAAGGGACGGAAGATGGGAGTGAAAAGGACAAGACGCTGTCACCTTATTTTCATGTTATTTCAGAAGATGAGGGAACTGACGGCATGCCTCTTAAAGAAAGCTCCGCTGTTGTGGACATTGCCGGGGTTGTTGCCCATGTGAAAGTAAAACAGGTTTACAAGAATGAAGGAACAAAGCCAATCGAGGCTATCTATATCTTCCCCGGTTCGACAAGGGCAGCTGTTCACGGCATGACGATGACTATTGGTGAAAGAGTCATTAAGGCAAAGATTGAAGAGCGGGGCGCTGCTAAAAAAACCTATGAAAAGGCAAAGGAAGAGGGCAAAAGTGCCTCCCTCCTGGAGCAGCATAGGCCTAATGTTTTCCAGATGAGTGTGGCCAATATTATGCCGGGCGATGAAATAAAGGTAGAACTCCTTTATTCTGAAAATATAATTCCTACCGATGGTCTCTATGAGTTTGTTTATCCCACAGTTGTGGGGCCGAGGTACTCCAGTAAAAAAGCGGGTACTGCTCCTGCCAGTGAACAATGGGTTGCAAACCCCTACCTGCAGGAAGAGGAAAAGCCTTCTTATTCCTTCGACCTGAAGGTAAATATTGCTACAGGGATACCTATCAAGGATATTGTTTCTACCTCTCACAAGGTTAATATCAATTTTTCAGGTGCAAATCGTGCTGAAGTTTCTCTCAGTGATACGGAAAGGTTCGGTGGAAACAGGGATTATATTCTTCAATACCGGTTGCAGGGTGGGCAGATAGAGTCGGGCCTGCTCCTTTATAAGGGAGAGAATGAAAACTTCTTTCTTCTCAATATGGAGCCGCCCGAACGGATCACTTCCGCCCAGATCCTGCCGAGAGAGTATATTTATATTGTCGATGTATCCGGCTCCATGCACGGCTTCCCTCTCGATATAACAAAGAAACTGATCAAGGATCTGGCAAAGAAACTGCGCCCCACAGACAAATTCAATATTCTCCTTTTTGCGGGCGGTTCGGAAGTTTTGTCGAACAGGTCCCTTCCTGCAACACCCGTAAATATCAAAAGGGCATTCAGGCTCCTTGACAGCAAGAGTGGAGGAGGATCAACTCGACTGCTCCCGGCACTAAAACGAGCCTTAAAGCTCCCGGCTGATAAAAATTATGCCAGAACTATCGTAGTTGCAACGGACGGATATGTAAATGTTGAGGCTGAAGCATTTGACCTTATCAGGAAAAACCTGAACAAGGCGAATCTTTTTGCCTTCGGCATCGGTTCCGGCGTCAATCGTCACCTCATAGAAGGGATGGCAAGGGCCGGTTTAGGTGAGCCTTTTGTGGTGACTAAACATAGCGAGGCGCCCATCATGGCAGAGAAGCTCGGAGAATACATTTTGACGCCCCTTCTTTCCCACATAAAGCTTGATTTTGAGGGCTTTGAGGCATATGACATTGAACCTGAGAGTGTTCCCGATCTTCTTGCAAAAAGGCCTTTAACTATTTTCGGTAAGTGGAAAGGCAAGGCTAAGGGAAAAATAATAATCAGGGGAAACCAGGGTGACAAGGCCTATGAAAAGATTGTCAATGTTGGTGATGTGAACCCGCAATCGTCCAATTCCGCCCTCAAATATCTGTGGGCACGGCACAGGATCAGTACCCTCGGCGATTATGAAATGATCAGGGGCAACAGTGAAAGAAAGAAGGAAATTACGAGACTTGGACTGACCTATAACCTGCTTACAAAATATACCTCTTTCATTGCTGTTGACGAGATAATAAGGAATGTCTCCGGCAAGCCGGAGAAGGTCAAACAGCCCCTGCCCTTGCCGCAGGGCGTAACGAACCTTGCAGTCGGTGGAAACGTTCCTGCCGTACCGGAACCTGAAACCTACATGCTTGTTGTGGTGCTTGGAATTGTCCTTATTTGGCGGGTTTTCACATATAGGAAAAGGATCAGACTGTGACCGGCCTGTCAAAATCTTCAGCCTTTCTCCTCTTGCAGCTTGTGGCC
Organism: Deltaproteobacteria bacterium; assembly: GCA_029860075.1. Taxonomy (NCBI): domain Bacteria; kingdom Pseudomonadati; phylum Myxococcota; class Myxococcia; species Deltaproteobacteria bacterium. The sequence continues at coordinate 2,591 of JAOUBX010000013.1, forward strand.
TTCTGGCCCGTATGGAGATGGTATGTAAGCAGACTGCTTGACTCCTCCGATGAGCCTTGGGGGCTCTTAGCGCTTGTAACGGCCCTGCTTTTTATCGGACTGCGGGGGAAAGAGGTGAAGATCAGTTCTCGCCAGATGATAGTATCATCAGTATTTCTGTTTGTATATCTCGTCACTTTCAAGGCCCTGCCTCCTCTTGGCAGGGCCTTTCTGGCTGTAATGAGTATTGCCTCTATCCTGAGTCCATCACGTTTCGGGAGGTCGGTACATATCGGTATTATAGGTCTGCTTTTACTCTCCCTGCCGATTATTGCCTCGCTGCAGTTCTATCTCGGCTATCCCGTTCGTTTTGTAACGGCTATTATCGCCTCTAAACTTATCACTCTCACCGGTTATTACACGACGGCGGCCGGAACCTGCCTTAGCTGGGCCGGAGAGATTATCTCCATTGATGCGCCCTGTGCAGGGATAAGGATGCTCTGGACCGGGCTCTATCTCAATTTCACGCTGGCCTGTTTTAACGGTCTCAACACTATCAGGACGTGGCTGACCTACAGCCTTTCCATGTTAATAATCTTCACAGGCAATGTGATGCGTGTGACAGCCCTTTTCTATATGGAAACGGGGATATTGCATGGTCCTCCCTGGATACACAATGGGATTGGGCTTGTTGCATTCACAGCGGTTACCCTCGCAATTGTTTCACTTCACAGTTCATTAAAAAAAGCAGAAGGAGGGGTAAGATGATGAAAATAAAATGTCTATGGATTTTCCTGCACATCTTTGCCGCCGCCATGCCCTTCTTTTCCTTTAATAATACGCCCTATATTGAAAATAGAAATATTGTGGAATGGCCGGTAGAATTAAATGGGCTGCCCTTGAAAAGACTTGAGTTGTCCCATGTTGAGAAGAGTTTCGGTAATGATTTCCCGGGAGAAATTGCACGGTTTACAGACGGTTCCCGGGAGATTATTATAAGGTGGATTAAAAAGGAGAGCAGAAAACTCCACCCTGCGGCAGACTGTCTAAAAGGCGCCGGCTACAGGGTAAGTCACCTCCCTTTACGCAATGAAGGTGATGGAAGATATTGGGGTTGCGTCAAGGCTGAGATGAATGGGAAAAAGATTCGCGTTTGTGAAATTATTTATGATGAATCAGGCAATAGCTGGAGTGACACCTCGTCATGGTATTGGTCGGCACTGTTTGGAAAAAGCAATGGCCCCTGGTGGGCGCTGACTGTGGCGGAAGAAGTATGATGAAGCTCAAAAGAATTTTGCCGGCTTTGCTTTTCTTCCTCTTCATCTGCTACATCATTATTCTGGCAGATGTGGGGGCAGAGAGCTTCTTATTCGACTTTTTCAGAGGAGTCCCATTGGGGGATAAGCTGGGGCATTTTATGCTTTATGGATTTCTATCGTTTCTATTGAATAGGGCACTCACTTACCGTTATATTGAAAAATATGGCCTCTACTGGCAGCTTGGATCCTTGACTGTCTTTTCCTTTGCACTTTTAGAAGAAATTTCTCAATATTATTTCCCTGAAAGAACGGCTGATATGACTGACCTGCTGGCTGATGCAGCGGGCATTGTTTTATTTACCCTTCTATCCGTGAAAGGTATGAAATCACCCAAAAAATATTGACATACCATTTGTCACCGGAATATCATTGCTTCCCATATTAGGAAAGTAAAAAAATGAAGTCATACTGCTAATGATTAGAACCGTATTTTTTATATTTCTTCCTCTTTTTGTCACTACAAATGCCTTCGCACATGGTATGTCAGCGGCTGACAGGCAGCGCATGATCGAGGGGGGGAACCTGGAGTATCTAAAGCTCGGGGCCATGCATATGCTGACAGGTTATGATCACCTGTTATTTCTCCTGGGCGTCATCTTTTTTCTGACTCGTTTCGGGGATATTGTTAAGTTCATAACAGCCTTTACAGTCGGGCACAGCATTACACTGCTCTTTGCCACCCTTTATGGGATTAAGGCTAATTACTATCTCATCGATGCGGTGATTGCACTGACCGTATGTTATAAGGGTTTTGAAAATCTCGATGGTTTTAAAAAGCATCTCAAGATGAACTCTCCCAACCTTATGTGGGCTGTATTTATTTTCGGACTTATTCACGGTTTTGGCCTTTCTACAAGGCTCCAGCAGCTCCCCCTGGGAAATGAGGGTTTGGTTTTGAAAATACTCTCTTTTAATGTCGGTGTGGAGACAGGGCAGATCATGGCACTGACGGTCATGATCATTCTTATGGCCGGGTGGCGCAAAAGGGAGTCTTTCAATCACTTCAGCACCCTTTCCAACAAGGGGCTCATTGCGGCAGGAGTGGTTCTTCTGGTGATTCAAATGCATGCTTATTTGTTTACTACTCATAGCCATGAAGACGGCCATTATCATACCCACGAAGATATGGAATCGGATGAGATAAAAAAGGCGCGGGAAATCTATAAGGGACACCGGTGATCCCATTAAAGGAGTAGATAATGAAGAGGAATATAATCAAGCGAAGTTTCTTTATTCAGGTGATGGCGGTGATGCTTTTTCTTCCCCCTTTGCTTTTCGCTCATGGCGACCACGATCATCCACCTCTCACAGACGCAGATTTTTTCGGAAAGGCAACCTTTGATGTCTCCATCATCGTTGATGATAAAGAGCCTGTCGAGGGGGACTTCCTCGATGAGAGTTGGAAAAAGATTAAAGAAGAGGACAAAAAGATTGTCAAAAAGACGGAGAATTTTGTCATTGTCTCCTTTTATAACAGGGAAAAGAAGCGGACTCTCTTTGTACTTTTAACGGTTCATGTTGAATATCTCGGTGCAAATTTTAGTGGGAAGTTTAAGGGGGGTTGAGGTTTGGGGGAGGGTTCCAAAATGGTGTTTTTTACTTAAAGCGTAGGATGGGTGCAAGGTCGTGAAACCCATCATATAATCGAAATTTTCTCCCCTCTACCTTTCCCACATTATTTCCTCCCGTAAGTTGCAATCTCCTTTTGCCGTACTTATATTAAAAAATGAGTAGCAAAAAAAATGAATAATTTATGGAGATTGCAATGAAAAAAGAATTATTCTGGAGAAGTCTTATTGTCGTAATCGTAATTTGTATCAGTATATACGTTATCAGTGCCAAAGGTCTGAATAAGGGACTGGACCTTGCCGGAGGAACTCATTTTACGATTGGCGTCGTATTAAAGGATATTCCGGAGAATGAGAAGCAGGAAGCGATAGAGCAAACGCTTGCTGTTTACAGAAACCGTATTGATGAAATAGGAGTGTCAGGCACAACTGTCCAACGAAGTGGAGAAGATAAAATTATTGTCCAGGTTCCCGGCATTAGTTAATAGGGACACATCCCAATTAATTGACAGCAACGGATTGATATGATATAAATCGACCATGCCAAGCCCGGTAGGGCGTATAAGCCTGCGCCATACGCTAATACGAGCCGTCTGGCCGAATGATTAAATAACACTGATAGAAAAGTCGGATAACACTCAAAAAGGAGTGTTATCGGGAAACTACATAATACTCGTTAGGGCTAAAAAAGAATGGACAATAAAGCCATAAAAAAACCTGTATCGGAAACTTTCGAAGCATCAGATAGTTTTAAAGGACTACCTGAGGTAACGGATATCCATTATGACTTATGGCTATTAAGAATCACACTTCGTTTCCAAGAAATAGATAATCCAGTTTATGTTACGTTTGATGCGCCGAAAGGATTTCGTGTTTTAGAAGAAGGTGATCTGCTTGAGTTCTGGAGTAATGACTCAAGACCGAAAGGCTGGTTATGGGTTGTTAAGTCAGGTGGTTGGTACGATCTTGAGAAAAACCGAAGTGGTTTTGTTTCTGGTGTAACAGGTGTTTATTCCGAGTATTTAATACTAGGTGAAAGTGAATGTGTTAGTGTAATCACTGATAATGAGCCAGTTATTACAGAACCAAAGCCCTAACAAGTCGTCGTGTGCGGGATGCTGTGCGCTATTGCGCTTGCACCCCACAACTTTAACGTTGAAACTGTAGAAAAAACCCTTTAGAGAGGGATTTTGTTGTTTGAGATATATTAAAATAGCGTCTGATTTTATTTTACCCCTATTTTATGTCCCTATTATAAATACTACAGGGAAATAATTAAATGTCTTACGGAGGAATAGATGATGGAAAACAGTTCAAATTCGAAGTACAGATTATCCCTTATACCATTATATGGCATGTTGATCATGGCTCTTCCGATAGTTTCCGGTTGTGGGAGTGACACTCCGGCATCCTCTCAGGATAAAGATCCAAAGGTTCCGCTGTTGAGTTCCGTCTTTCCTGATAACGGCCTGGCCACCACCACCCAAACCGTGATTCTCACAGGAACAGGATTTTCAGATACAGATACCGTGTCCATTGGTCAAAACTCAGCAAGTTGTACGCTTGTAGATAGTACAAGTCTGGAATGCACATTCCCGGCAAATGGTGGGATTGCTGAAGTATTGGATATTTCCGTTGATAACGGCAGTGGAAATACATCCACCCTGACTGCTGCTTTTACCTATACAGGGGTAAACCTTGGTGCTGTTGATTTCTGTAACATCCAGGCACCCTATACCTCAACTACCTCAGCAGGTGTCACCACCGAAAATATCTATGGCCAGGTCTATGTCGCGGGCTTGACGGATATAGCTAGTACTCCAGCCCCGATTGTTAGCCAGCTTGGCTATGGCGCAGATGGGAGTGATCCCACGATAGTGAATTTTATCTGGGTGGATGGTGCAATTAATCCAGGTTATGATTTTACTACGAACAATGATGAGCATATGGCCACATTAACCATATCCACAGTTGGTGTGTATGACTATGCTTTCCGGTTTACCTTGGATAATATCAATTATGCTTATTGTGATACTAACGGACCCTCAGATGGCTACTCTCACGACATGGCTGGCAGCCTGGTTATTACTTAAGGCAAATTCAACAAGGGTAGCCCGTGATAGGGTCGGACCGTACGCCGTTACCGGCAACCTATCTAGCAGGTTAAAGTCCTGTCCGGGGAATTGCTCATTCGTCCCGGTAGTACCGTGAAGCAGTATTCGAGTAATCGGGTGTTGTAAGTTTAGAAATCGGTAATAGGGTCGGACCGAGTTAAGCAGCTGAAAACAAAAGATAAAGACCTAAAAAGCACCCTAAAATCAGCCTTAAAAGGCCCATTTGAGCCTCTAAAAAAGGAGTTTTAAGAAAACCCATACTAACAATCCTCAAAATCTTCCCCTTACGCACTTCTTTTTCCCTTGCAAATCAGGGAATAAGACTCCATAATTGCAAGGATGATTAAGCGAAATCTATATCCCCGACTCATAGACTCGGTCAATCAATATCCGGCGGTGGCACTTTTGGGGCCACGGCAGGTGGGAAAAACCACTTTGGCCCTTGAATTGGAAGCACAATTCAAGGCCATCTATCTTGATCTTGAGTCCGAACAGGACCGCGCCAAACTGGCTCAACCCGAAATATACCTATCGGATCACCAGGACCGTTTGGTTATACTCGATGAGGTACATCGTGCTCCGGGCCTTTTTCCTGTTCTCCGTGGTCTCATCGACAAGGCCCGCCGCGCCGGAAAACGTTCAGGACAATACCTGCTGCTCGGCTCTGCATCAGTCGATTTACTCAAACAATCAGGTGAAACGCTGGCCGGCCGTGTTAGCTATCTTGAACTAACTCCTTTGCACATCATGGAAACAGCGGAACATTGTTCGATGGATGACCTATGGGTTAGAGGCGGTTTTCCTGAAAGTTTGCTGGCTGCCGACAATTCCCGCAGCCTCAGGTGGCGGCAGGATTTTATCCGAACTTATCTCGAAAGGGATATTCCCCAGTTTGGCAGGCGAATTCCCGCTGAAACTCTCAGGCGTTTTTGGGTAATGCTTGCCCATCATCAGGGCGGGCTTCTCAATACTGCCCAGTTCGCCCGTAATCTGGGGGTAGACGTCAAAACAGCCGGAAGCTATCTCGACCTGCTTGTTGATTTGCTGCTCGTACGTCGCCTGCAACCCTGGCATGCCAACATAGGAAAGCGACTGGTAAAGTCACCCAAGGTCTATGTCCGGGACAGCGGCCTTGTGCATGCCCTTCTTGGTATTGCAGACAAGGAAGCCTTGAGTGCTCATCCGGTCATCGGGCAAAGCTGGGAATGTTGCATCATGGAAAATCTTCTTGCCTGCCTGCCGGATCAGGTTCAGCCATTTTTCTATCGGACCAGTGGAGGTGCAGAGATTGATTTGCTGCTGTTCTGGCCCAATGGTGATCTATGGGCTATGGAGATTAAACGAAGCCTTGCTCCCAAGGTAAAAAAAGGGTTTTATGCTGCTTGCAGCGACCTGAATCCATCACGAAAAATTATCATTTATCCGGGGACGGAGCGCTATCGGATTGCATCGGATATTGAAGTTATTTCTCTTTTTGAGTTGGTGTCAGAGATAGGAAGAAAGTAAGGCAGCCCCGTAGGTCGTATAAGCCTGCGCTATACGCCGTTTGATTAAAGCACAACACCATGCCAAATTACAGACGACAAAGAATCGATAGTGCCGGCTACTTTTTTACCGTTAATTTGTTAGAAAGAAGAAAATCACTTCTTGCCGATCATATTGAGTTACTTCGGGAATCGGCCAGGAAACTAATGGGGTTGGAGCGTGTTAACTCACTGTAATTAAAAGATAAAAGCTAAAAACAGGGGCAAGCTGAGCCTTAAAAGCACTTTTTTTGAGGATGAAAAGAGGGTTTAAAGGGGCGCAAGTGGCGTTTCCGCCACTTGCGCTAATTGCCAAAGAAGTTATTCCACCCTGTATAGATGAATTATCATAATAGAAGAATGCTATAAATAATATAATGACTTACCGACCACCTTTAATTCCATCCTTGCATAACCCAGTCCTCCCACATGGGGCGGTGGGGGTCATCGGGAACATAACCGCTATCATTGCTATGACAGAATACACACTTTACGTTACGAGAGAGTTCCATTGAGATATAAAGAGGGGTTCCCTCAATAATCATTGGTCTCCTCACGCGACCGGAACCCTGGTGGCAGGGTGCGCAAAGTTCAGAGCTGCCAAGCTTCTGATTGGTCCTTTGGTGATAGGGCGGGCGATTAAGAGGGTTATCTACCCAGACATTTTCTCCCGTTCCGCTGTCCCATACATAGCCACCTACCGTCGGGGTGTGGGTTAGCGCATCATTGGTCAGATTATTATAATCAAACCCCGGGCGCCCGCCATTACGGCCGAGAACATTGGGCCAATTATGGGGTCCCAGGGGCCCTCCTGCAGGGGAGGCCCAGGAGTAGATCTCATTGGCTAATGCCTGGGATAGATGACAGCGGTCGCAGCCCCACCTGGTAATTTTAATCTCACGTGAGGCAACTGTTTCAGTTTCATCGGAGATGGCCAGGGTGAGGACCCTGGGTAAGAGAGAAACTCCCTGTTCGTCCTTTTCTCCCGGTTTGAACAGCTCTCCTCCGACACTGGCTTCACTGACGACAAATGCCCCTCTGTAAAGGCCATTTCCCGGATCCTCCTCCATAATACCTTCCACAGGATCAGCAAGACCTTCGACTGTAAAAGTCAAAGATGTGCTGCCTGTAAATCCGGAAAGAGAAAAACCGACAGTAAGATCATGCCCTTCTGCAGGCCAAAGGTTTTGATTTACCCCTTGCCACTTATATTGTGAGGCATCGTAAACCCAATAATAAGGGTCCAGGTTATACATACTCTTATCCGTATCAATGATTGGCGGCTGTGCTCTCACCTCACCGATTGCCAAAACGAGAAAGAAAACCGCTATGTTCATACTATAAAAAAATCCTTTCATTACGCCTCCTCCTTCTATATTAAATTTTATAAATCTGATCCTTTCTACAGGATCGGATTAAGGCGGCTTATACAGCATCATTATTAACACCTTAAATTATTTAATTTCCGGAAGTATCATTTTTTCTACAAAAAAAGTATAATAAACCAGAACTAACCATTCAAGGGAAATGGCAAAAAATAATACCTGTCATATCATTGAATCAGGTAAGCAAATTCGGGCAGTAATGGGATCTGGTGAAGCTAACTAATTGTAATATAATCACGCGCATAAAGAGATCGGATCTACACATTTGACAAAATTGCATTATCCGGGCAATGCCCGGCCTGCGAAACTGAATGAAATGGAGGAGATATGAAAGTACTAAAAATTCTATTTATTTTACTTGTTTTTTCGAATACTGCCTTTGCCGGGGATAATATCAGAAAAATATCAGTTACTGGAAAATCAAAAGTTTCATTAGATGCGCAATATTCAATCATTCATACGGAACTGAAGTATGTGAAAAAAACAGTCGATGAGAGCTATAAGGAACTCCAAAAAGGGCTTTCAGCGATCATAGAGAACCTCAATAAAGTCGGTTTGACCAATCAGGTGATTACAAAATCGTTGATAATGCAGGGTGAGGAAAAGAGATGGGAAAATAAATCATGGGTACATGTCGGGTATTATTCATCCTGCAATATTCAACTCCGTATAAATAACTTGAGTAAACTTCCTTCCATCTATAAGGAACTCTCCAGATATAATGCCTTAGCAATTAACTCAACAGACTACGGCCGAAACGATGAATTTGAAAGGCGAAATGAAGGATTCAAGAAAGCGCTTCTAGCTGCAAAAGAAAAAGCCCTACTCATGGCCAAAAGTCTTAACGCAGAAGTCGGGCCTGTATTCAACATCCACGAAATAAGCGTGGAAAATTATGCATCAAAAAAACTTTATTCAAATTACAGAAGTGAAGAAAGCAGCGGCAGTACATACGGCTCGGTGGATATTACGGCCACTGTAGCCGTTGAATTTGAATTACAATAATTCGGTAGATTGGGTTGAAGAATGAATCCCAACTCAAACTGAAACGATAAAATAAATCTGTTGGGTTTTGCAACTCAACCTACAAAACTTATTCGCCCTACGGGGCTACAGATAAAACGCCAATTGTTAGCTGCTTAAAAAAATGAATTATTTCTCAATTATAATTATCGGAAGTGTATGCTTAATATTGGGATGGTTACTTGGCTATTATTATGCAAATAAAAAATTGTCTAATCTTGAAGAAGCTATTAAGTTTGTCGAAGAAGCAAAGGAAGGCATTACAGTTGAATATGTTCAGTACCTTAATGCTGCTAGTGAAATTGAATTATTAAAAAAAATAGAAAATGGTGAAACTAATCTTGCAGCACAGCATGTGATAGATAACCTGGGACTATATTATAAAATGTCATCTGAGACTGTAGAAGATCAAATGGCATCTGAAGATGCAATAAAAATAGTTGAAACTATTGAAAACCTCGCTAAAGAAAGTACTTTATTCAAAAAAGTTGTGGAGTATCAAGAGTAATGCCGCTAACGAGTCTGCGCATAAAGCTGCGCATACTATTAACTGGAATAGGGTCAGGCCAACTTAACATACTGCAATTAAAAGGAAAAAGCCTAAAAACAGGGCCCCAAAAAGGCTTAGAAGCACTTTTTCGGGGGTAAAAAGAGGGTTTTAAGGAAAGAGTGGAGGCAAGATTTCTCCCGCTGGTCGAAATGACAGCAATCGTTGACAGAATACAAACAGGATTATTAACTGCTTTATTATTTAGAAAGCCCGCCGGGCCGTCTCTATGCAATCTCTGATGAAACTCTCTTTCTATGTATCCCACCTTGTCTTTAACTCCTTCCCTGTGATATTTTGTCTTTAAAAAGCAAATCAACGGAGTTACTGACCTTGGCGTCCAATCAGCTTAAATTCGATTTATTTACCAAGCCCACAGGCAAGTGGTCACCAACAGTGGCGGCTGCAATTGATTCACTGGCAAGCAAGGGGGGGATTGAAGCCCGCGGCGCTGTCTTTACGCGCAGGGAAGTTGCCGATTTTATCCTTGATCTTGCCGGTTATACCGCTGATCGGCCACTTCATAAAATGCAAATTCTTGAGCCCTCTTTCGGTTCCGGTGACTTTCTTCTGCCCCTCATGAAACGGCTTCTTGCTTCATGGAGATCGTGGAAAAAGAAAAGCCATATTGTCGACGATCTGGGCAATGCCGTTTGTGCCGTCGAACTCCATCATAAAACCTTTATCGAAACCCGTAAAAGAGTTATTGAAAAGTTTAGGGCGGAAGGAGTTGATTCACAGTCTGCGGCTGAGCTTACAGATCGCTGGTTAGTTCAGGGAGATTTTCTCCTTACCCCGCTTGAGGGCCGTTTTGATTTTGTCGTCGGCAATCCCCCCTATGTGCGCCAGGAACTGATTCCGGCTACATTGCTTGCCGAATACCGTAGCCGCTACCTAACCATGCACGACCGGGCCGATCTCTATATTCCCTTTATCGAGCGCTCACTTCGGCTGCTTGAAAAAGGAGGGAATCTTGGATTTATTTGCGCAGACAGGTGGACCAAGAACCGCTATGGCGGCCCCTTACGCAGTTTTATTGCCGAAAATTTTCACCTTAAAATTTATGTCGATATGGCAGGCACACCCGCTTTTCACCGTGACGTCTCTGCATATCCTGCCATTATCGTTATCGGCAATGAAAAACCGGGTGTGACACGCATAGCGCATCGTCCGGAAATTGATTCAGCCACATTGTCTGAGCTTGCCTCTCAATTAACATCAAGGAAAACAAAAGAAAAAAACAGTTACATTGGTGAATTAGCCTGTGTGACAAAGGGAAAGGAACCGTGGCTGCTCGATTCACCGGACCAGCTGGCTCTTTTGCGCCGTCTCGAAGCGCAGTTTCCGCTTCTTGAAGAGGCAGGCTGCAAGGTGGGCATTGGTGTAGCAACGGGCGCAGACAAAGCTTTTATCGGCGCCTACGATAAACTCGATGTAGAGACAGACCGGAAGCTGCCGCTGGCAACGACAGGCGATATCCTGTCCGGTGAAGTCAGCTGGCAGGGGCAGGGGATTATTAATCCTTTTATGGATGACGGAAGCCTCGCTGACCTCAATAATTATCCCCGGCTTCACAGCTATCTTGAAGCCCGGAAAGACCTTATTGCCGGACGGCACTGCGCCAGAAAGAATCCCTCAAAATGGTACCGGACAATCGATCGTATCGATCCCGCCCTTACCTCTAAGGCAAAACTTCTCATCCCTGATATCAAGGGCCGGGCACATATCGTTTATGAAGGTGGAAAACTTTATCCCCATCACAACCTGTATTTCATCACATCGGAAGAATGGGATTTAAGAGCTTTGCAGGCTCTTTTGCTGTCGGACGTTGCCAGGTTTTTTATTGCTGCCTACTCCACCAAAATGAGAGGCGGTTATCTGCGTTTTCAGGCCCAGTACTTAAGGAGAATTCCAATTCCCAACTGGAATGATGTTTCGGAAACATTGCGCATGCAACTGCACGATGCAGCCGTCAATAGAGACATGGAAGCATGTAATAGTGCCGCATTTGAGCTATACGGACTAAATCGTGAAGAAAGATCAATACTTGGAGGGAATGGGAAATAAATGGCGCTGGATTAGTTGATTACGAAAGAAAGGCCAAAAAGGCCGTAAAAGCCTTTTGGAAAAACCGTGAAGCAGCCCGTGAGAAACAAATCACATCGGGTAAAGCCGATCAGGGAGAGCGGGCAGGCGTGACTGCAGGAAAAAATATGGATGGTTTTATTGCCCTAATCCTCGACATTATCAAGGAAAACGGCCTTCCTCATGCAGAAATACACCGGCAGCGGGCCATGCTGACATTACCGGGCTATTTTCGACCTACAAAACTCTGGGACCTTTTGGTAATTTACAAAGGTGAACTAATTGCAGCCATTGAACTCAAAAGCCACGTAGGGCCGTCTTTCGGCAATAATTTTAATAACAGGACTGAAGAGGCAATCGGTACTGCCCACGATCTATGGACAGCTTACCGGGAAGGCGCCTTTGGGAAACAACCACGGCCTTTCACAGGATGGCTCATGCTTGTTGAAGACGCTCCAAAGTCTCGTGCGCCTGTGAGTGATAAATCCCCGCACTTTCCTGTTTTCAAGGAATTCAAGGGTGCTTCCTACCTTCAGCGTTACGATCTACTATGTCAGAGGCTCATTCAGGAACAGCTTTATACAACAGCAACGGTCATAACTTCTCCCCGAAGCGCAGCGAAAACAGGCGATTATTCAACATTATCATCAATGACAAGCCTCACGATATTTGTTACCTCACTGGCAGGGCACATTGCAGCAGTTGCCGCCCGGATGAAAACTACATCATAATTTGATGCAAAAAACCATGATACTCATAAGCAGGATAGGTTTAATAATCGCATTTCTTTCACTTGTTTCAATGGTGCTCGGCCATTTTGGTTCTCATGAGCTTAATTTGATATCCTCCCAAATAAGCACTTATGCGGCAAAAGCACCATACGATTACCTAATAACAACATCAATGTTGCTATCATCCTTAACACTTTTAATAATTAGTTTTATAAATTCGAAATTCCAAATATTTGGTTCTAGCCACTTAGCCCATTTTATACCGGCATTATCCGGAGCAGCATCGTTTGGCTTGGTTATGCTTGCTTATTATGAGGAAACAGCAAAAAATTTAAGTGTACTAAAACAATCAGGGTTTATGGCAATACGTATTCAATCATTTCATGACGCAGGGTTGCTCATGTTTTTTTATAGTTCACTATCATTAGCCGTACTTCTAGGAACACTAACTATTATCTATAATTATAATAAAATTAATAGGGTGCTGGGTGGCATCATATTATGCATGGCTCCAATATCGTTTATGCTTATGACTACGAAATGGCCAAAAGCCATCGGTATTGAAGGTGCTACTATTGGCTTAAACCAAAGAGCCGCATTATTATGTCTGTGGCTAGCTTTTACTTTAGTGCTGGTAATGGTATCCAACAAGTCATTCAAAGCGACGCCAAAAAGCGGCGTGGTTTAATTCAAATATTATATGACCAGGGTCAAATATTGAGGTAGATACATGAGGAATGTTCTTTTGATGCTCTTATTATTGATGCCGTCAATTTCTGTTTCGGAAGCTAAATCAAGGCATTATCCACCTCATTTCAATGCGGCATCACATCAATATGATGACTGGGCTGGAATAATGATGAATAATGGAGTATATCCCCTGGGTTTTTCTAAGGATGGATGGCTTGCTTATACAAGCAAGAAAACTGATTACGAGTTTAATAAAAAGTTAAAGATGTGTAATACCCCTCCTTGTTATGACGCCCGCCTAATAAATATTTCTTGTGACCCAGAATGTTATTCCGATACCCCTACACAAAAAGGAGACAATTGTTATTGTAGAAGTGGTCTCTCCACAAAGGATTTAGAGAACCATGCCATAAAAGCTATCAGTAAATATTTAGGTGGTAAATTTCCGGCAAAGGTAAATAGCGGTCAATATGATATGGTCATTAAAGTAAACGCAGGAGAACAAGTATCTATTTCAGGTGAGAATGTATTTAAATCATGGGCTGAAGTATGGATTACATCGAAAGAAAAGGGCGAAAAACGGTTGGGAGTAATTCATGATCATAATACATCATACCCGGAAACCACCAGGCCAATGGGCTGGCTCCAAGATCCCTTTCACAACAGATTAGTAGTGATAGCCGGATATGTTGTGGAAAAGGACGAAAGCAATAAACCAATACGTGTTGAATATAAATTATTCGGTGCTGATTTAAATTCCGGGTTTACAAAGTGATTGGGTAATTTAAAAAAATAGGCGTCATTTCTACACTTTTGACGAAATAGTATTAGAATAAAAAAAGCTGAAAGCGTGAGCAAAATGAGGATTAGAAACAAACATCTTCGCGCGGCTGGTTAGTCCGGTAGAAACTATGTTAAGACTTGAAAGCAATCGTTGGTCTGAATTACAGCATGCATATGGTGAAGCGTCTGACATACCAGACATGCTACGCAAATTAGCTAGTAACCCACCATATAAAGACTATGAGTCTGAACCATATTTTTCCTTGTGGAGTGCGCTCTGCCACCAAGATGACGTTTACACGGCATCGTACGCCGCCACACCTCACATTATTAAAATATTAGCGGCTGATCCAGCTAAAGCACACTGGCATTTCTTTCTGTTGCCAACTTGCATTGAAATTTCAAGATACCAAGGCAGGGGGCCTGAAATACCTACTGATTTAAAAAATCCATATTTTGAATCCTTGAGCCGTCTCCCTCTTTTGGTGGCGGAAGCGGCAAAACAAGATTGGGATGGCTCCTATTCCAGGGCCGTTGCAGCAGCTGTTATTGTTGCGAAGGGCCACCATGACCTTGCTGAGGCTATACTCGAATTATCTGAAGATGTCGTGCCAGAGTTTATGGAATGGATAAGAAATAGATAAAGAGTACCTAACCCCACAATACAACAAACGTGTTACCACACCAGTGATTTTAATCGTTGAAAAGGGTATTTATCCTGAAAATTGGGCGACCTGTGGCATTGAAGATATATAAGCTGGTGAATGAAGGAGATTATTTTAATTAACAGGGACACATCCGAATGGCACTGGGTTAAGCGCTTTTATCATAGAAAAAGAGCAGTGAATATAAGGGTAAAAGGGTATAATCGGGTATGAAAAACTATACTCCTTTATTCCCCAATTTCCATATAAAAACTTTCCGAAAAAAGCCCCGTTCAGCCCAACAGATATTGGCTGAAAAAGTAGAACAACTAAAAGGGAAATCGCCTGGTCAGCCTGGTGTATGTTTCGGTAAATTTGTACCAAAACAATACCTGAATCCAGCCAAATCTGGTGCATTGAGTCGCAGGAGGAGGTTTAGTAAAGAAAAAAGGTATGAGAGTGCGCCAAATCAGTTTCAAGGGAAGTGTACAAGCCTTACGGCAGTGGGAGCCCCATCTGAACCAGTCTAAAATCAGCCTTCAGGAACAAGTCCGTTTAATTGGACATCTGTATGAATCAATTGCTGGAAATATTGTGCCTGAACGACCGGGCAGACGAGAACCAAGAGCAGTTAAGTGAAGGCGCAAAAACTTTGCACAATTAACCGCACCAAGGCACGAGATGATAGAGATTCCACACAGGGCAAAATATCGTGCTGAAGGGGCTTAACTTAGTGCCATTCGGATGTGTCCCTATTAATACCAATAAGGGGAAGAAAGGAAAGCTTTAAACTATAGTACTCCCTTCAAGACAAAGGGAGTACGTCAAAACTGAATCCGTTGGCGCGGAGGTTGTAAAGGCGGGGCCTCTGTGGTTATTTGCAACCTATAATATACCATCATCAGGCTTGATGCAAGGATTTATATCTGTTAAAACTCTCCATCCTTTAAAAATTTTCAATATCCGCTAATGGAAAAGTGCATAAAATCCTTCTGTCTGCCTGCTATCTCACCGCCCCATTTGAAGCCTGCCCTTTTCATCAATCTTACCGCTTCGCTTTCCGGCATCAATGTTCCCGGCCGGCCCGGCAGCCATGGCCCCCCTTTAATAAGGCGGCAATGTTCTCCGAAATCTATACATTTATCGTACAACCCGTTCTGATCGGGATTGATATCGATAGCGACGCCGAATGAGTGATTGCTGAAACCTGTCCTGTTTCCATTGCTGTCAGGCTCACCCCTGGTTTTTCCTACACGGTAACCGACAACTTTAAAGACCGGCTCTCCTGATTCCATCATCCCGTAGAGGGCTTCTGTAATTGCCGGAGCCAGCTTTTTACAAACACGGAATGGCTTTACAGGGGGAATGTCTATAATCACCTGATCTTCCTCACAGACGGTACACCCCGTTTCAGGGTCAATTTCCTCTTCGGTCAGGTCCATATAGGCATGGCTCACCCTCTTAAAATCAACGGCCTCCCTGGAATTGACGTTCCACTTATAGGTGGAGTAAGTGCAAGGCCCTTCGCCCGCAAAGAGAAATGCCGGGAAAAGCGGCAGACACAGTGCACAGATAATAAGACGAAAAAGCGCCGGACTATAAATGGATTGTTTCATATTTGAAGTTTATCCTCCATCTACATCTCACCTCTCCCCGGATGAAGCGCCTTGAGCGGTGACATTCTTGCGACTTTCTGCGCCGGATAGAGTGCGGCAAAGATAGATGCCAGGAAAATACCTGCTCCCCAGGAAAAAATGATACCTGCCGTTAGCTTTGTGTAAATGAGTGGTGAAAAACCCTGGGCCTCCATATTTTTGGAGACCGTCTCGCTGATACTGAAGGGATTGGCTTCAAGGTAGCTTCCGGCAAGCCATGAAAAGATAAGGCCGATGACAGTGCCAATGGAGACAAGAATAGCCGCTTCGTAGAGAATCATGAAAAAAACCCTGGAGGGTTTGAGACCCAGCGACATCATAATACCGAATTCCTTGATTCTCTCCAACGTAGAAATGAGGATGGTGTTAAGAATAACGGCAATGACAACGATGAAGAAAAACCAGAGCATGACGAGGCCGCCAATATTGTCGAGACTGATCATCTGTACCATCTCGGGCAGCAGCTCTTTCCAGGAGTGAACCTCCATTCCCATTCCACCAAGGGATAGAGACAGTTTTTTTGCCGTACTTTCGGCAAAATCGAACGCTTTGAGATGAATGACAATTTCCGTAATAGCCCCATACATTGAATAGAGAAGATCGGCGTCTTCAATGCCGATAAGGACAACGGAGCTGTCGAAGTCGGCAACACCGGTGGCGAAGATGCCTGACAGGGTAAAACGGTCTGCGCCAAGCGAACCGTCTGCGCCGTTGGCAATGAGGATCAGTTCATCGCCGGGAGCGACTTTAAGGTTCTTTGCCAGCCTCTCGCCAATAATAATATCACCCTTCCCTCTTGGTAAATCCCCTTTTTTCATCCTCGATGAAAGCGTCGTTACCTCAAACTCTCTTTCAGTATCCACTCCCATGACGGCCGCACCTGTTGTTCCCTCATCACTCGCAACCAGGGCTTCACCGGTTATCCTCGGCGAAAAGACAGCAATGCGAGACTCTTGCGCCAGCACCTGAAAGACTTTGTCTGCATTTTCAATAATATATTCAAAGCTGTGGTTCTCACGGTAACCCGTCTTGTGGATCTGGATATAACCCGTACTGGTCCTGACTCCCTTTTCGATAATTTTTTCGTAAGTCCCTATCTGGATTCCCCGCGTGAGGATAAAAAGCATAAGCCCCAGGATGATGGCAAGAAAAGTGAGAAGGGAGCGCCGGGGATGGCGCCAGATGTTTCTCAAGCCCAGGATAGTATAGAGGGAGAAAGTCTCCATTAAGGAAAAAGAAGGCTGACTCATGGCCATTTTTTCAGGTTCCTCAAGGTAAAAATATTATCATCGATGGGCAGATCAAATTCAATATCCACCATTCTGACAACCGTCTTTTTCCCTTTTTTATTGAGAGGAACCATCTCCCAGACCGTAGGAAGGATACGCCTGCCCATTTTTTTTATTTCCTGGAAATCAAGATAGCGGACCATCTCGCCCCTTTCGCTAAAATACTCCTGCCTTAGCGGCACATAATCGTCAACTCTTACAAAAAAAACGAGCCTTCCCCAAACAACGGGGGCATGTTCTTTAGGGATTGCTACTATCTTGTAGGCCTTTACTCCCTCCAGTTCAACCTCCCCTTCAAGTTCATGGGTATAGTCCTCGACAATGCTCGATTCCTTAACGAGATCATCATTGGTAAAATCGCTCCCCATCCAGGAGGACATCATCATGGACGGTGGAATTTTGATAACACGCTCCACACGGGGAAGATAATTCCACATCTGGTAATCGATCTTGAGCGAACCGACGCCCTCCTCCTTTTTGGGATGCAGAATCCTGACAAGCGTCTTTTTCCGCCCCACCTCCCAGCTCTCCATCTTAAGGGTCCGCTGCCACCGGGGATTGATAATGGTCATCTCCATCACCGAATGGGCGCTGTCGCCACGAAGCAGGTCGTCGACTTTTTTAATAATATCCCTGGCCGTGAGTTCCGTAGCAAATGCAGGAGTGGTGAGGGATAGAATGAGCGCTGTTACGAAGATGATGTGAAATGGTTTTTTCATGTTGTTTTATTCACTAATATTTAGGTAATAAATTACTTAGACACTGATAATTTATGATTTGCATAACCAAAAAAAATACTTTTTAGGGTGTTTAACTCAAATCAAGAATCGCAAACCCTCCGAACCTCCCCTTTAGTAAAAAGGAAGGAGCCTTAAGTTCCCCCTCTTTGTCAAAGATGTACTGATAAAGAGAGGTTTTACCACCCTGTCCCCTCCTAAAATAGGAGAGGAGTTTTAAGGGCTTGCTGAATTGGATGACAAGAATGAAAATCATAATAAATCAGCGTTAATCTGTGTCCAATCAAGGTTTTTAAGTCAATACCGGCCCATCTCCCTAAAAACCTCCGGAAAACGCTCTATTATATCGGTAGCAATAAGACCTGCCTCCCCCTTTTCTTCTGCTATCCTGTCTCCCGCTTCCCCGTGAATATAGACACCGGCAAGGGCCGACTCCAGAGCGCTGTACCCCTGACCGAGAAGTGAACCAACAATGCCGCAAAGAACATCACCCGTGCCGGCCGTTGCCATACCCGCATTGCCTGTCATGTTTATAAAAACATCACCTTCAGGTGAGGCGACAAGGGTCCTTGCGCCTTTTAAAATGAGATAGCACTCAAAGTCAGCCGCAAAAGACCGGGCAATATTTAGACGATCCTGCTGAACCTCTTTCGATGATATGCCGAGAATTGTGGCCATCTCACCGGGATGGGGCGTGAGAATGAGGGGCGCTTTGCACTTTGAGATCAGGCCGGTATGAGCGGAAAGGTGCCAGAGAGCATCGGCATCGAGGACAGCGGGAATGGAAAGCTTTTCCATAATTGCTCTCACAAAGGTTCCCGACTCTTCTTCCCGGGAAAGTCCCGGGCCAAGAACAAGCGCCGATTTGTCCTTAAGCAGATAAAGCGCCTTTTTTACTGCGCCACTACCCAGAAATCCCCCATCAACATCACTTAACGATTCTGTCATGACTTCCGTCAGGTTCGTCTCAAGAATGCTGTTTATCGATGAAGGAGCGGCTACGGTAACAAGTCCCGCCCCGCTCCGCAGGGCAGACTTTCCGGCCATGACGGCGGCCCCGCTTTTTCCCCCTGAACCGGCCACAACGAGCAGGTGTCCATAACTTCCCTTATGGCTGTCAGCTTCTCTCGGCAAAAGGATTTCCTCAACATCAGCCTTGAGGATGAGAGAGGTCTTTTTCTCCCTGTCTTCAAGCAACGCATAGGGAACGCCAATATCTGCCACTTCGAGTTGCCCCACATAATCGGCACCGGGATAAATAACAGCGCCCGTCTTGGGCAGACAGAAGGTTACCGTCACATCAGCCTCTACAGCAAGACCGAGGGGCCTGCCCGTCGTTGAATCGAGCCCTGACGGAATATCGAGAGAAACGACGGGAAGATCCGATGAATTAATGGCTTCTATAACCTGTTCGTAAAAACCGCTTACCTCCTTGGCAAGTCCTGTTCCGAGCAATCCATCGACAACAAGGTGAGCCCCTGTTATGACATTCTCAACAACTGAGATATCCCCTGTTTCTTCCCTTATTTCTATGCCCATCTTGATGGCCGTATCGAGGTTTATCCTTGCATCCCCCTTAACATCCTTTATCTTACCCACTAGAAGTATCTCGCAATCAATTCCCCTGTTGACAAGATGACGGGCCACCACATGCCCGTCTCCACCGTTGTTCCCTTTGCCTGCAATAACAAGCACTCTCCCGGCATCTGTTTCATGGGTAATCTCTGCAATAATTTCCGCAGCCCCCCTGCCTGCATTCTCCATGAGAACGACACCTGGAATGCCAAACTCTTCTATGGCCCGGCGGTCTATTTCTCTCATCTCATCTGCAGTGACTACCTTCATGTGAACTCCTCCGGTTTTTTGCTAAAATCACCCCCCCCTAACCTTCCTTGCCAGGGAGCGCCCTAAAGAGTATAAAGGGCTTAAGGGGAGGTCAAACAATCATTTATATCATCGTACGTCAACTTTCCCTGCCCCTATATAACATACCTTTTTTTAAATTCAAAATCAAAAGCGCCCTCTTCACCTCCTTTGCCGATAACACCCCCTCAATCTTGCCTTATCACCTGACATTAGCGGCTTCATCGATTTCTTGACTAGCTTACGCTTTAGTGTATAATGAGGGTTTTTTCATTTTTTATTTAAGGGGAATATTTTGGAAGTTACAAAGTCATTAACGCCAAGAGAAATCGTATCTGAACTGGATAGATATATAGTAGGGCAAAAGCAGGCAAAACGCGCCGTTGCCATTGCCCTTAGAAACAGGTGGAGAAGGCAGCAATTATCCGATGACATGAGGGATGAAATAGCGCCCAAAAATATCATCATGATCGGGCCGACAGGAGTTGGTAAAACAGAGATTGCAAGACGTCTTGCAAAGCTTTCCAATGCGCCCTTTATAAAGGTTGAAGCCTCCAAGTTTACCGAAGTGGGTTATGTGGGCAGGGACGTAGAATCCATGATACGGGACCTGACCGAACTGGCTGTCATTATGGTGAGGAATGAAGAGAAGGAAAAGGTGGAAGCCAAAGCCTCGGAACTTGCTGAAGAGAAAATCCTTGATCTTCTGCTTCCTTTTTCACCCTCAGAAGAAGAAGAAGTTGAAAAAGCGAGACAGGACCATAACAAGACGAGAGAAAAATTCCGGAAAATGCTTCACGAGGGCAAGCTTGATTCAAGAAGCGTCGAGGTAGAGATCAAAGAAAAATCATCCCCCATGATTGAGGTTCTTGCTCCTGCCGGCATGGAAGACATGGATATTAACATTAAGGATATTTTCAACAACCTCATGCCGAAAAAGAGTGAAATGAGGAAACTCTCTATTCCCGAGGCGATGAAAGTCATTACCCAGGAAGAGGCACAGAAACTGGTCGATAATGAAAAGGTCATTAAAAAAGCGCTAAAGAGAGTAGAACAGTCAGGCATTATTTTCCTTGATGAAATTGACAAGGTGGCCGGAAGAGAAGGAAGCAAAGGACCTGATGTTTCAAGAGAAGGGGTTCAAAGAGACCTTCTCCCTATTGTTGAAGGCTCGACGGTAAACACCAAGTACGGTATGGTAAAAACCGATCATGTCCTTTTCATTGCAGCAGGGGCTTTTCATGTCTCCAAACCATCCGACCTGATCCCCGAATTGCAGGGACGCTTCCCTATAAGGGTGGAGCTGGAAGCCTTGACGAAAGATGACTTTATCAGGATACTGACGGAACCGAGAAATGCACTTATTAAGCAGTACACAGCCCTTATAGGTGCGGAGGGGATCAAGGTTGACTTTAAGAATGAATCCATTTCAAGGATCGCCGAAATGGCCCAGGAGGTCAATGAGCGGATGGAAAACATAGGCGCCCGGCGTCTCCATACAATCATGGAGCGGCTCTTTGACGAACTCTCCTTTGAAGCGCCGGATATGAAGAAAAAGAAGGTTGCCATTGATGAAGCTTACGTAAATACAAAGCTTGCAGGAATCATCAAGGACGTCGATCTCAGCAGGTATATACTTTAATACAGTAAAAGCAAAAAATGAAAAAACTGATAGAAAAAGCGAAAGTCCTTATTGAATCGCTCCCCTACATTCAGCGTTTTTCAGGAAAAACGATTGTTGTAAAGTATGGCGGCAATGCCATGATCGAAGAGGAACTTAAAGTCGGCTTTGCCCTCGATATCATTCTTATGAAACATATCGGGATCAATCCCGTCGTTGTTCATGGCGGTGGCCCCCAGATAGGAGAGGTCATGAAAAAGATGGGCCTCGAACCCCGCTTCGTCGACGGCTTCAGGGTTACCGATGACGAGACTATGGGTGTTGTCGAAATGGTTCTCGTGGGCAAGGTCAACAAGGAAATCGTCAACCTCATTAACAGGGAGGGGGGCCGTGCCGTGGGACTGGGCGGAAAAGACGGCGGTCTTATCAGGGGCAAAAAAAGGTATCTCAAAAAAACCGATAAAAAGGACCAGCCCCCTGAAATCATCGATATCGGCATGGTAGGTGATGTGGAGCACATTAATCCTGAAATTATCGATACGCTCGATCAAAGCGGCTTTATTCCCGTCATTGCGCCTGTCGGCGTGGGCGAAAAGGGAGAAACCTACAATATTAACGCCGACCTGGTAGCAGGGAAGGTAGCCGAAGCGCTTTCGGCGGAAAAGCTCGTTCTCCTCACCGATATTGAAGGTGTTAAAGACGGTAAGGGAGATTTAATATCAAGCCTCTCCAGGAAAGAAGCCCTCAATCTCATGGATGAGGGCGTCATCAGGGAAGGAATGGTTCCGAAAATCGAGTGCTGCCTTGAGGCTATCGGCAATGGCGTAACAAAGACGCATATTATTGACGGACGCATTGAACATGCGCTCCTGCTTGAGATATTTACCGATAAGGGAATAGGGACCCAGATTACAGGGTAAAAACAATGACAAACAAAGAAATAGTTAATAAAACAGAAGCTTTTGTTGCCGGTACTTACGGCCGCTATCCTGTTGCCATGGTCAAGGGCAAGGGAGCAAAGCTATGGGACGCTGACGGAAAAGAATACCTCGATTTTGTCTCGGGCCTTGCCGTATGCAACCTGGGCCATTGCCATGAAAAAGTGACACAGGCCATAAAGGAACAGGCAGAAAAGCTTGTTCATGTATCGAACCTCTACCATATTCCTGAACAATCGAAACTGGCAGAGCTTCTCGTGCAAAACTCCTTTGCAGACAAGGTTTTTTTCTGCAACAGCGGCGCTGAAGCCAACGAAGCGGCCATTAAACTTGCCCGCCGTTACAGTTACGATAACCTGGGTGCCGGCAGGAATGAAATCATTACCACGACCCAATCCTTTCATGGCAGGACCATGGCTACCATTACGGCAACGGGACAGGAGAAATTCAGCAAGGGTTTTGAGCCCCTCCTTCCGGGATTTAAACATGTGCCTTTTAATGATCTAAAGGCGCTTGAAGCGGCTATCGATGATAAAATATGCGCCGTCATGGTTGAACCTGTCCAGGGCGAAGGAGGCGTCAATGTCCCTTCCCAGGATTACTTTAAGGGAGTAAGGGAGCTCTGTAACAAAAAGAACGTTCTTCTCATCCTCGATGAAGTCCAGGTGGGCATGGGACGGACGGGCAAGCTCTTTGCCTATGAGAATTACGGTATGGAGCCTGACATTATGAGCCTTGCAAAAGGGATAGCCGGCGGAATGGCAATGGGAGCCATGCTTGCTAAAGAGAATATGGCCAAAAGCTTTGTTCCCGGCACTCATGCGAGCACCTTTGGTGGAAATCCACTGGCTTCGGCGGCAGCCATTGCGGCACTGGAAACGACACTGGAAGAGGGGATACTGGAAAACTGTACCAACATGGGAGAAGTTCTCGAAGGGGAACTTTTGAAACTGAAAGATAAATATCCTTACATTAAGGAAGTGCGGGGCAAAGGACTTATCTACGGCATGGAACTCCACAGGGAGGGAGCGGAAATTGTAAACAAGGCCTTGAGCGAAGGCTTGCTTATCAACTGTGCGGCAGGCACGGTCCTTCGTTTTCTTCCTCCCCTTATCATTAAAGAAGAAGAGATAAAACAGATGATCTCCATTCTCGATAACGTATTGGAGGAAGTAAACCCGTGAAGAGAAACCTTCTCAGCATAATGGATCTTGGCGGGGAAGAGATACACTCTCTCCTGGGCCGCGCCATGGAACTGAAGGCAATGCAAAAAGAAGGCATCGGCCACCATCCCCTTGCAGGCAAAACTCTGGGCATGATTTTCGAAAAGTCTTCCACCCGAACAAGAGTTTCCTTCGAGGTAGGTGCATTCCAGCTTGGCGGCAATGCCCTCTTCCTTAGCCCCAGAGATACACAGATCGGCAGAGGCGAACCCATTGCCGATACGGCCAGGGTGCTTTCGCGCTACCTTGACGGCATTATGATAAGAACCTACTCACAGAAAATTCTGGAAGAATTTGCAGAGTACGCCACGGTGCCTGTCATCAACGGCCTCAGCGACCTCCTTCACCCCTGTCAGGTACTCACTGACCTTCTCACAGTAAAAGAGAAGTTTGGAAACCTGGAAAATCGCAAAATTGCCTGGATTGGTGACGGCAACAACATGGCCAACTCCTGGATCAATGCTGCACGGAGAATCGGTTTCGAGCTCGTTCTTGCCTGCCCCAAAGGGCATAAGCCGGACGAAAAAATTCTGGCTATGGCCCTTAAGGAAGATAAAGCGAACATAAGTGTTGTGGAAGATCCGGCAGAAGCGGCAACAGGATCGGACGTCATTAATACGGACGTCTGGACAAGCATGGGCCAGGAAGATGAGTATGAGGAACGCAAAAAGGTCTTTGCCGCCTATCAGGTGAACAACGAACTGCTCTCTCATGCCTCGGGTAATGCTATCGTCCTTCACTGCCTTCCGGCGCACCGCGATGAAGAGATAACTCATGAAGTGATCGAAGGTCCCAACTCGGCTATCTTTGACCAGGCGGAAAACAGGCTGCATCTGCAAAAAGCGGTGATGGAACTGCTTATGAAGAATAAGCAGGAACATGGAAGCTATTGAAAAAGTCGCTTTACCGCCTTTGCCAATAGTGAAAGGACGCGGCAATCTCCAGAGCGTTACTTTTAATAATACCCCGATTGCTTCGCTTCGCTCGCAATGACTGGAATAGAGGTTTCCAATGAAAATATTCAAAGAAAACTCACTTTAAAAAGGCAGCCATAGGCTCCCTTTATTAACCCTATTTGGAGGATTTTTGTGAAAGAAAATATTAATAAAGTTGTTCTTGCCTATTCAGGCGGTCTCGATACTTCCGTCATCGTAAGATGGCTTATAGAAGAATATGAATGTGAGGTTATCTGCTTTGCTGCCGACCTGGGACAGGGAGAGGAGCTTGCACCTCTTAATAAGAAAGCCATCGAGACGGGTGCCAGCAATATCTATATTGAAGACCTGAAGGAAGAGTTTGTTTCCGACTTCGTCTTTCCCATGCTTAGAGCAAATGCCATTTACGAAGGCAGGTATCTTCTCGGCACCTCCATCGCAAGACCGCTTATTTCAAAAGAGCAGATCAGGATTGCCGGAAAGGAAAATGCCGACGCCGTTTCTCACGGAGCAACAGGTAAAGGGAACGACCAGGTGAGATTTGAGCTTACCTACTTTGCCCTTCAGCCCGATATAAAGGTCATAGCGCCCTGGAGAGACTGGGATTTAAATTCAAGGGAATCTCTCATTGCCTATGCGAAAAAGCATAATATCCCCGTCCCTGTAACCCAGGCCAAACCTTACTCATCAGACAGAAACCTTCTTCACATCAGTTTTGAAGGGGGCGTACTGGAAGACCCCTGGGTGGAAGCGCCGGAAGATATGTATGTTATGTCCGTCTCGCCTGAAAAAGCGCCCGATAAACCGACCTATATAGAGATCGATTACGAAGCAGGAAACCCTGTTGCTATAGACGGTAAAAAGATGTCGCCTGCCACCCTGCTGGAAGAACTCAACAGGATTGGTGGTGAAAACGGTATAGGGCGGGTTGATCTTGTGGAAAGCAGATTCGTTGGGATGAAATCACGCGGTGTTTATGAAACACCGGGCGGCACTATCCTTCATGAAGCCCACAGGGCCGTCGAGTCACTCACTATGGACAGGGAAGTCATGCACATAAGAGACTCCCTCATTCCCAAATATGCAGAGCTGGTTTATAACGGCTACTGGTATGCCCCCGAGAGAGAACTGCTCCAGAAAACAATCGATGAGAGCCAGCTTACCGTTAACGGTACGGCAAGGCTTAAACTCTACAAGGGAAATTGTCAAGTTGTGGGAAGAAAGGCGGAAAAATCGCTTTTTAGCCCGGAATTTGCTACATTTGAAGAAGACAGCGTCTATAACCAGAAAGATGCCGAAGGATTTATTAAAATCAACTCCCTGAGATTGAGAATCAGGGCGCTGACAGGTCTGTAGGAGGGGATAATGCCTGAAAAACCATCTGAAAAATCGACTGATAAGCCGTGGGGGGGGCGCTTCGAAGAAAAAACGAACAAGCTCCTTGAGAAACTGAGCGCATCGGTAGGTTTCGATAAAAGGCTTTACATTTATGACATTAAAGGAAGCATTGCCCATTGCACCATGCTTGCCAAACAGGGAATCATTTCCGAAGAAGACAGCAAGGAAATCATCAGGGGACTGGAAGAGATTCGCCGGGAAATCGACAGGGGTGAATTCGAATTCTCCGATGAACTCGAAGATATTCATATGAATATCGAAAAACGGCTTACCGACAGGATCGGTGAAGCAGGTGGCAGGCTTCATACGGCAAGAAGCAGAAACGACCAGGTCACTCTCGACACGAGGCTTTATTTAAGAAACAAGACGAAGGAAATCATCGAACTGATTAAAGAGTTCCAGACGGTGCTGATTGAACTGGAGAAAAAGCATCCCACGGCCATTATGCCCGGTTACACTCACCTTCAGCGGGCCCAGCCCATCCTTTTTTCCACCCATATGATGGCCTACTTTGAAATGCTGGAGAGAGATGCCGGGCGTTTTAGCGACTGTCTCAAACGAATTAATGTTATGCCCCTCGGCGCCGGCGCCCTGGCCGGAACGACATTCCCTATCGACAGAAAATATGTTGCTCAACTCCTCGATTTTCCAGCCATTACGAAAAACAGCCTCGACTCGGTAAGTGACAGGGACTACGTTATCGAATTTACGGCGGCGGCTTCCATACTGATGATGCATTTCAGCCGTCTTTCAGAGGAACTGATCCTCTGGTCTTCAGACGAGTTCGGCTTCATTGAAATTGCCGACGCCTTCTGCACGGGAAGCTCCATTATGCCCCAGAAGAAAAACCCCGACATTCCCGAACTGGTAAGAGGAAAAACAGGAAGAGTCTACGGCAACCTCATGTCTCTCCTTACCCTTATGAAAGGGCTTCCCCTGGCTTACAACAGAGACATGCAGGAAGATAAGGAACCGCTTTTCGATACCATTGACACCATTACCATCTCCCTTCAGATCTTTACGGAAATGATGAGGAATATTCGCATCGATGAAGAAAGTATGCTGCTGGCAGCGGGCGGAGGTTATTCAAATGCAACGGAAGTGGCTGATTATCTCGTCAAAAAAGGTCTCCCCTTCAGGGAGGCACACGAAGTGGTGGGGAATATCGTCAAATACTGCATCAAAAACAATATCCGGCAGATCGGTGATCTTAAAATCGAGGAATTTCGGCAGTTCTGCGATATGATTGAAGACGACATCTATATTCATGCCGACCTTGAAAGGTCAACCATAAGCAAGACGGATCTTTTCAAGATCGATGATGTCGGTGTTTGATAAGCAATAAAACCCGGCTTTATATAGATTAGCGCTAATAGCTTATGATTAACTCCCATTAAAGTCGAAAGGTTAATTTTTTTATTTTAAGCTTTTAAAAAATCATAATTAATCCATGTTAATCCGTTCTAAAAAGTCTTTTCCCAATAAGGGCGGCGGGATGAAACATCCTTTAGAGGCGCTGCCTCTTGCCTTATCTATTTTTTCTTTATTTCTTGTCATCCCGGCAGGTTGCGGGAAAAAGGGAGCGCCCCTTCCCCCGGAAAGCCTCGTCCCGCAAGCCGTTGCATCGGTAAAAGTAAAAGGCGCCAGAGATTCCCTTTTCATTAGCTGGACCATGCCTCAAAAGAACAGCGACGGATCAAAACCGGCCGATCTGGCAGGCTTTAAACTTTACAAAAAAAGCGGAGAGGAGTGCCCCAAATGCCCCGGTGAAGAATACCCCATTTACGTCGATATTGATCTGGAGGCCCCCGGTGCAGCATTGATCGAGGGAAGAAGGGTCACCTTTATCGATACGGACCTTAAGGAAGACCGGTATTACAGCTATAAGGTCGCGCCTTATAACAAAAGCGGCTACCGGGGCGCTTTTTCAGAGGCCGTAAATATAAAATGGCAAAGTCCTCCACCGCCGCCGGAGGGATTTAAAGGTTCGGCATCGGACAGGACGGCAGTTCTTAAGTGGCAGCCTTTCAAAGCTGCAACAAAAGATGAAACAATTGAGGAAGACGTGATAGCTTATAATATTTATCGCAGCAATACTTCGGGGGACTACCCCTCATCACCGATAACGAAGTCACCTGTAAAGGGAGACAGTTTCACCGATATCGGTCTTGAAAACAACAGGCAATATTACTACACAGCCAAAAGCGTTATAATAACCGGCGATAGGATCATTGAAAGTGAACCCTCGGGAGAAATCATTCTTATTCCCATCGATACGGTGCCGCCGGCGCCTCCCAAACGTCTCACAGCGGTCCTTGCTGATGTAGGAGTGAGGCTCTTCTGGGAGCCTCAAGTTACGAAGGACATACTGGGTTACAACATATACAGGAGAAAAAAGGGAGACCTTGCTGCCGGGAAAATAAATAAGAGCCCTGTTGAAGGAACAACTTTCAGCGATTATGATGTTATTAACAGCATCAGCTATTTCTACGCAATAACAGCTGTCGATAACTCTCTTCAGAAAAACGAAAGCGTGCCCTCTGAAGAGATTAGTATTAAAATTCCAAAATAAACTATTTTTTAAATATACAGGAGGCAAAGAAGTAAAATGCACCATTTCAGTTATAACGAAGGAAATCTATTTTGTGAAGAGGTGGATATCCAGAAAATAGCCGATGTCCTTGGAACACCATTGTATGTGTACAGCCATGCAACACTCAAACGTCACTTTGAAGCCTTTGACAGCTCCTTTGCTGAAATCCCTCACATCGTCTCCTACTCCGTCAAGGCAAATTCAAATCTCGCCGTTTTGAGGCTCTTTTCCGAGTTGGGAGGAGGCGCTGATATTGTATCGGGAGGCGAACTTTTCAGGGCTGTAAAAGCAGGTGTTGAACCGGGGAAAATCGTCTATTCGGGCGTCGGCAAAAAGGATGATGAAATGGAATATGCCCTCAGGGAAGATATTCTCATGTTTAACGTCGAATCCCGGCAGGAACTGGAACTCCTCAATAAAGTGGCGGCAAGAATGGGTAAGCACGCAAGAATCGCACTGAGAGTTAATCCCGATGTGGATCCCAAGACGCATCCCTATATTTCAACGGGACTCAAGGAAAATAAGTTCGGCATTCCCGTCGCCGAGGCCATTGAAACCTTTAAATATGCAACAACCCTCGACAATATTCATGTTATCGGTGTTGATTGCCATATCGGGTCCCAGCTAACAGAGATCCAGCCTTTCGTTGATGCATTGAAAAAAGTGAAAGAACTTATTACAAAGCTCAGAGGGGAAGATATTGATATTAAATACCTCGACCTTGGAGGCGGCCTGGGCATTACCTATAAAGATGAATCGCCGCCTCACCCCACAGAATATGGCGAAGCGATCATCAGGGAGACAAAGGACCTTGGCGTTACGCTTATTTTCGAACCGGGCAGGGTCATTGTGGGTAATGCCGGTATGCTCGTCTCCAAAGTCCTCTATACGAAAGAGGGTGAAGAGAAGAACTTCATCATTGCCGATGCAGCCATGAATGACCTGGCCAGACCTTCGCTCTATGGTTCTTACCAGAAAGTCATTCCCGTCAAGAAGAGTGATGCGCCGGAAATTGTGGCCGATGTTGTAGGCCCTATTTGTGAATCCGGTGATTTTCTTGCCAAGGACCGTCAAATTCAGCCCTTAAAGCAGGGTGATCTTTTTGCTGTAGGCAGCGCCGGCGCCTATGGTTTTACCATGTCTTCCAATTATAACTCAAGAGTAAGGGCGGCTGAAGTTATGGTCAAGGGTAACGCCTTCCAGGTCATCAGGGAGAGGGAAGAATTCAGGGATCTCATTAAAGGAGAAAAAATACCTTCATTCCTGTAAATCAGATGGGACGGGAAGTATCTGCCTTATCGAGTAAAACCGATTGCAGATCTTCCCATTTTATATTATACGTCTCACCGCAAAAGTGACAGGTCACCTGCTGCGGCTCTTTCTTTTTTATCATTTCTTCCAGTTCTACAGCCTCAAGCGAATTAATGATGGTAAGCGATTTTTTGTAGTTGCAGCGGCAACGAAAGGTCATCTCTTTTTCTTCAAGAATCTCAAGATCTTCCATTTTAAAAAGCTCTGCAAATGCAGCGATTTCTTCCGCTCCGCCAAGAAGCTCTTTAACACGGCCCTTTTCAAATTCTTCGAGAACATGAACAAATTTCTCTGTATCGGCATCAGGCAGTTTCCGAACCATAAGTCCCCTCATCTTTTCTATCCTGAAATCCTGCATTTTTGAAAATATTTCAACCCCCGTGGGAACCTGTTCCGACCGGTTGAGATATCTGGCGGTAACCGTTCTTATATTGGGTGGAGAAATATTTACCTGTCCTGAGTAGATAATACCCCGCTCATCAGAACGTATTACATTCAGGGTTCCTGTGTTTCCAAGAATTTCACTTTCCTTGATGTCAGCTTTTCCATCAACATTATCGAGAAGCTTTACATCCGTATAACCCCTCACATACCCCTCATAACCTGCCTCGACAATGATCCCGTTGATGGGCCCGTCAACTTTAAGCTGAAAAGTAATTCTCTCCCCCCGGCCTTTAAGGCCCGATGAAATAAGTGCGGCACTAACTACACTTTGTCCCAGTATTTCTGCTGTCGCCGGACCATTAAGGTGGCGCTGCTCAAGAAGGGAGGCCGTTTTTGAAACATCGATAAAAATGAGGCTCATTCCGTATTTATCAGAAATCGCCCGCTTTAAGCTATCCATAGAAGCTCCCTTTTAAAAATGAAAGTAAAAATGATTATCCCACATTGCTTAGCTTGCAGGAATAGTAAAGTAAAATCGGCTCCCCGGGCGAACTCAATTGCTGATTCGGCAATTCTCTCATAAAAGCCATCGAAATTACCATCGGAAATGGAAAAGAGATACCTTTCCATAGTTTTCTCGTAATAATCGATACTCATTTCAGTGCGATAAAGTTGATGGCTCTCGGCCTGCCTCTTCCAGTTGAGGACAGGCTCCTTCCTCTATGGAGAAGGGCTTCAATGATTTCAATGAGAAATGATCTCGATTTATCGCTTAATCCTGTAATTGCCATGGTAAGCCTCAATGAAAGAATCATATGACAGTTTACTTAAAATTTGAAGTTTAAAAAGGTATAAATAAAAATTTCGGATTTATTGACAGCCAATTTTTTTATGTTAAGATCAGTATTAAGGCTGCTCTACATAAGGGGAAAAAATGAAGATCCTGAAAATAGAAAAAGAAAATATTCTGCCTTTCCTGGAACATCTTGCTTCCTTTGGCGAGTTGCATGCGCCTCAGAAAAAAGGCAAAAAATCATCTGCTTACCAGGTAGTCACCGATCCATCCAAAGTTATCGTTTCAAACGAAGAATATACGCGAACCATTCTCCCTATAAAAAAGTTTTTTCATAAACCCGTCGATAAGATGATGACCTTTTCACCTGAGAAAGGTTATGAAGATGCCTATGAAGATGAGGGGAAAAAAGTAATCTTCGGTGTACATTCCTGCGAAATTAACGCACTCCTTACCCTTGACCGTGTCTTTGCCGGCAAATATGTCGATACTTACTACTTCAGAAGGCGGCAAAATACCGCCATTATAGGAATTAGTTGCATTCCTGATGAATATTGCTATTGTCACAGCATGGGTACGAGCTTTGCGGAAGAAGGTTTTGACCTCTTCCTTTCTGATGTTGGAAACGCTTACCTGGTAAAGATCGGCACCAGCCTCGGTGACGACATGGTCTCAACGGCAGAGTCTTTATTTACGGAATACGACAATAATGACCTCCAGGAATACAAGCGGCGAATTAATGAATTCACAACACTTTTTACAACAAAAGTCGATGAATCGGACCTGCCTGCCATCCTTGATATGGAGTACAAAAGCGAAATATGGGAGGAAATGGGGAACCGCTGTTTTAATTGCGGCATCTGCTCCATGGTTTGCCCTACCTGCTTCTGTTTTGACGTTTACGACGAAGTCTGCCTTGACGGTGCAACGGGAGAGAGAAAACGCTGCTGGGATTCCTGCCTTTTCAAAAGCCATGCCATGGTTGCAGGCGGGCACAACTTCAGGGAAAAACGCGCGGACAGGTTCAAGCACCGTTTCCTTCACAAGCACCAGGAGTTCATGGGAGAGTTTGGCAGACCGAGTTGCGTAGGCTGCGGAAGGTGTACCCAGGAATGTCCCGCTGATATCCATTTTGTCGGTATGCTCAAAAGAATCAAGGGTGACATATCCTGCATCCATCCGGAGGATGAATAAGATGATACAGTTTGCACAAAAAGCCCTGTTTTACAATCCTTACCTCCCTCATCCATGCAGAATCGTGGCTTCAACACCTCAAACTGAAGACACCATGCTTTTTAAGGTCAGGTTTGAAGACGATAAACTGGCCGAGGAATTCATTCATAAACCGGGTCAGTTTGTTCAGGTAAGCGTTATGGGAACGGGGGAGTGCCCTATTTCCATCGCTTCGCCACCAACAAGGCATGGAACGGTAGATCTTTGCATTCGAAAAGCGGGCCGCGTTACAGAGGCCTTTCACGCCATGGGACAAAATGCCCTTTTCGGAATGAGAGGTCCCTACGGCAATGGTTATCCCGTTGACGTTATGGAAGGCAACAACCTGCTCATTATTGCCGGGGGAATTGGAATGGCGCCTCTCAGGTCGCTCCTTTTGTACGCCCTTGATCACAGGAGTAAATTTAAAGATATTATCCTTATGTATGGAGCCAGAAACAGGGAGGATTTCCTTTTTGTGGGAGAGTTGCTTTCTCTCCAGGGCCGCAAGGACGTAAAAACGCTTTTGGCTGTCGAGCATGACCCTGACGGCGCCTGGGAAGGTGAGGTAGGCTTTGTCACCGATCTTTTCCACAAACTCGACATCAATGCCAATAATACCTACGCCGCCGTCTGCGGCCCGCCTGTTATGTATAAATTTGTCATAAACAATCTTCTTGACATGGGATTTTCCAAGGGAAATATTCTCATGTCCCTTGAACGAAAAATGAAGTGCGGTATAGGTAAATGCGTGCACTGCAGTGTCGGTTTTAAATATACCTGTCTTGACGGTCCCATATTTACCTATTGGGATGCCATCAACATGAGGGAGATCATTTAATGTCCAAACCCAAAATAGGCATATTCAGTTTTACCTGCTGCGAAGGTTGCCAGCTTGAGATTGTTAACTGTGAAGACGAACTTCTCGACATTGCAGGAGCCGTCGATATCGTCTCCTTTGGAATGGCGCAAAGCAATAACCTTGACATTGAAATGGATATTGCCTTTGTAGAAGGAACCATCGTGCAACCGTCGGAAGTGGAAATCCTTAAAAATATCAGGGAACGCTCAGGTCTTCTTATTGCCATCGGCGCCTGTGCAACTTACGGCGGAGTGGCTGCCATAGATAGAGATACAGACAGGGAAAAACTTAAAGATATCGTTTATGGCAAGGCGGGCGCTTTTATCCCAACCATCAGGCCTTCGCCGCTTTATGAACATGTGAAGGTCGATTTTTCACTCCAGGGCTGTCCTATTGAAAAACACCAGTTTATTGCAGCAGTGGGCTACCTGCTTCACGGAGACTTGCCCCTGCTTCCTGATTATCCCGTCTGTACGGAATGCAAAAGAAAGGAAAATGAGTGCGTGCTGGTTCATCACAAGATTCCCTGTCTCGGACCTGTTACCCTGGCAGGATGTGACGCAAGATGTCCCAGTCACTACCAGGGCTGTGACGGCTGTTTCGGCCCTGTAGACGAAGCAAATGTCGCAATGGAATATAATGTATTAAGGGAAATAGGGATTGAAAAAGATGAAATTGCCCGTATGGTCGGTGTTTTTGCAACAGCATCTGATTCTATCAGTGAGTTTTTGAAAGGTAAAAATGGCAAATAGAACCGTAAAAATAGATCACCTGTACAGGGTTGAAGGCCACGGTGGAATCAGGGTAGAACTGGACGGAAAAAAACTCCTTGACGTGCAAATGGAAATTTTCGAGGGCTCCCGCTTCTTCGAAGCGCTTATAAGGGGGAGGCATTATAAAGATGTTCCCATGATCATGTGCCGTATTTGTGCCATCTGTTCGGCATCACACAGGACCGTCGCTATAAGGGCCGTAGAAAAGGCCATTGGTCTGGAAGTATCGAGGCAAACAAAACTTTTTCGTGAACTGCTCATTATGGGAGAGATGATAGAGAGCCATACACTTCATCTATTTTGCCTGGCGGCGCCGGACTTCCTTGGGTTTCCCGGTGTTGCCGCCATGGCAGACAGGCATGAAGGCGTCGTCCGGATGGGTCTTGGCTTAAAAAAGCTTGGAAACGCTATACAGGAACTGGTAGGAGGAAGAAAGATACATCAGGTCAATGCCGAAGTGGGCGGCTTTTCCAAAATACCGGAAAAGGAGGCCCTTCTCAAACTTCGTAATGAGCTGGAATCAAAAATACCCGATGCCCACTCATCCATCGCATTTATAGAAGGCATCACCCAGGAAAACCTGACCAAATCACCATCGGTATTTTCAGCCCTCGATGATGAAAGCGGCAACTACTGTTATCATGGCGATACTATTCTGGTCTCAACGGGAGACAAACTTCCTGTCCATAAATATAAGGAACTCTGCAATGAATTCGTCGTCTCCCATTCTCATGCCAAACATTCGAGATATAAGGACAAGCCTTTAATGGTCGGCTCTCTGGCAAGGGTTAATTTTCACAGGGGGAAATTAACAGGCAAGGCTCAAAGTGAAATGGAAAGGCTGGAGAAATCCTACGATCCCCATAATATCCTCTGGAACAACCTGGCTCAGGCAGTTGAAGTTTTGCAGGCCATGGAGAGAGGGATTGAAACCATCGATCTCATTATGAAGGAAGGTTACA
This sequence comes from Deltaproteobacteria bacterium, assembly GCA_029860075.1. Taxonomy (NCBI): domain Bacteria; kingdom Pseudomonadati; phylum Myxococcota; class Myxococcia; species Deltaproteobacteria bacterium. The sequence goes on from JAOUBX010000013.1 coordinate 37,531, forward strand.
AGGAGGAGGAACCGGCAGTTCCCGGTAAAATATCAGGAGGATCAGGCGCTGCCGGAACGGAAGCGCCAAGGGGAACGCTCTTTCATTCCTATACAGTTGATGAAAAAGGAATAGTCACCGACGCCGACGTGATAACGCCCACGGCCATTAACCTGGAAAATATGGAAAAAGATATCAGGGCTGCCACAGAGATGGGGATCAGCGATCCGGAAGAGGAACTGAAACTTAAACTGGAAAAAGTTGCAAGAGCCTATGACCCTTGCATCTCCTGCTCTGTTCACCTTGTAGATATGCGGGAAAAACAGGCTTCATCTCTGCCCGTCTCATCTTCCTGAACGGGCCGCATGTCGCACTTAGGCTGAATCCGCTGCGGGAAAATTTTGCCTGCCTAATGTATAATCACAGGAGACGGCGGGCTCCTGGAAACCATGATCCAACTCAGTGTTGTCCGGTTTAAGTCAATAACCCGAATTTTTTCATCCTGTAGCGAAAAGCATCAATCCCAAGGCCAATCTTCTTGGCTGCTTTTGATTGATTCCCCCCCGTCATATCGAGGGCCTTTTCTATGAGTTCCTTCTCAACGGCTTCAATAGAAATTCCCTCAGGCGGTATCTGAATATCGATACCTTCATTCTTTCTCGGCTTGGTTCCCATGGCTACAATTTCAAGAGGCAGGTGCTCGACAAGAAGCGTCTCCTCACTTTCAAGAATGATCGCCCTTTCAATGACATTTTTCAGCTCTCTCACATTACCGGGCCAGGAATATTCAAGGAGAAACCTTTCTGCCATCTTGGATATTCCCTTGACGTCCTTGTTAAACTCCCTGTTGAATTGCCCTACAAAATGCATGACCAGGGAAAGAATATCCCCTTTTCGTTCTCTCAGCGCCGGCAATTTGATCGGTATAACCTGCAGCCTGTAATAAAGATCACTGCGGAAAGTCCCCGCTTCAATGGCTTTTAAGAGGTCCTTGTTGGTGGCCGAAATAATCCTTACATCGACGGCCACATCCTTCGTTCCACCAATCCTTCGAACCATCCTGTCTTCCAGGACTCTCAATATCTTGGCCTGCATGCCAAGCGGCATATCCCCAATTTCATCGAGAAAGAGGGTTCCCCCGTCGGCTAGTTCAAAAAGCCCTTTTTTCATGGTCTTGGCATCGGTAAAAGCCCCCTTTTCATGACCCATGAGTTCACTTTCCAGGAGCGTTTCCGGCAGGGCGGCACAATTAACAGCCATAAAGGGCTCGTTGCTTCTGGCGCTCGTCGAGTGAATGGCCTTGGCAATAAGTTCCTTTCCCGTACCGCTTTCTCCCGTTATAAGGACCGTTGTCGTATCACTTTTAGCAACCTTTTCCACCATTCCCATAACGGCCTTAATCTTGGTATCGGAACCAATAATATTGCCGGGGCTGAACCTTTGACTCTGTTCTGCCCGTAAAGTGGCCACCTCTTTCCTCAGGCGCACCGTTTCCACCGCTTTTTCAACAAGCAAAGAAAGCTCATCAAGGTTAAAGGGTTTGTTTATATAGTCAAAAGCGCCCAGCTTCATAGCTTTGACAACCATTTCAACAACGCCAAGCGCTGTAATAATAACAACGATAATATCACTGCTTATCTCTTTTACTTTCTGAAGAACTTCCATGCCACTGATACCGGGAAGCTGAAGATCAAGAAAGATGAGATCGGGCAACTCCTCTCTCGTCAGCCTGAGTGCATCTTCGCCGGTCCCTGCCGTAATCACCTGATAGCCCTCATCAGAAAGATTTTGTTCAAGTGACCACCTTATAAGTTCTTCATCGTCAACTACCAGAATCTTTGCTTTCTTCATATGCCTAATGCTCCTTCTGTGATCCATCGATGGGAAGAATGACCTTTACACTGGTCCCCTCTCCAAGCCTGCTTTTTATCCTGATATTTCCACCATGCTGTTCGACAATTCTTTTACTAATTGAAAGACCAAGTCCTGTTCCCTCAACTCTTGACGTATAAAAAGGCTGAAAGAGCTTGGCCATCTCCTTTTTGGGGATGCCTTTCCCGTTATCTTTCACCTCTAAAACAACTTCATCATTATCGTTCATAAATGTCAAGATATTAAGCTCACCCTCACCCTCCATTGCGTTAAGCGCATTAAGGAAAAGATTGAGAAGAACCTGCTGGATCTGCTTTTCATCAGCATTTACCTTGGGAAGGGCCTTGCTGAATTTTTTAATAACCTTTATCTCTTTGGCATTTGGCTGCTGTGTAACAAAAAACAGTGCCTTTTCAACAATACTGTTTAAATCCGTCATAGAGAACTCGGACATGGAAGGGCTGGCATAATTTAGCAGGTCTTTTACCGATTTGTCCAGCCTGGCTATCTGCTGCAGTATTTCTTTTATTATAAAGCTCTTTTTCTTGTCATGCTTAAATTCACGGGAAAAAATCTGCATAGCGCCGGCAATGCCGGCAAGGGGGTTTTTTATCTCGTGAGCAATTCCCGAAGCAAGCTCCCCCACGGAAGCAAGCCTGTCGGCCCGCTCCAATTGCTGGAAGTGATATTTTTCGAGTTCCATTCTTGCCTCCTGAAGCCGTTCTATCATCGAGTCAAAACTGTGGCCCAGCTTTCCAATTTCATCCCCCTTCCCGAGATCACTTCTAACTGTCAGGTCCCCATCTTCTGCAAGGGCCATTTTTCTGCTTAATTTGGATAAAGGCTTAATAACAATAATAAAAAGAAGGAGAAAAATGAATAAAGAAAGCCCTAGACTGATGACAAATGCAGAAAGATTGGAAAGCTGCCTCGCTTCCCGGACTTTAGAATCCATCAAATCGAGAGAGATTTCTGCTTCAAGAATTCCTATACTGTTACTTGTTTCACCGTGACAGAGAAAACATTCGCGAATATTTTTAATCGGTTTTGTCAGGTTTAATGTTCTTCCCGGACTTCCTTCAACAACAATTTCCGAAATGCCCTTTTTATAAGCTGACATTCGCTCGTCATTAATTTTTTTACCTGTTTCCTTGAGGTTGGTTGATTTGACAATAATACCGTCGGGATGAAAAATCCTTACTGCCGATCTTTCTTTCATATGACTGTTAACGAGTTCAAGGATATTCTGCGTATCATCCGTCTTTCCTATCCTCATGGACTTGGAAATACTGCTTTCCGCCGTATTTAGTACCGTCTCAAGCTTGTCTCTTACTTCATCCATCAACTGGTCTTCATAGATTCTCATATGAATCCACCAGGAAATACCGATGGCAATAAAAAGGACCAGAGTAGTAGAAACAATTACCTTGGTTATAAGGCTTCTTAAGATCATATTTTCACTGGAAGGTTATGCTTATGATGAATAATTTAATAAAGAAGCATGGCGTGAGAGGAGAAAGGGTCCTTTTTATTTAATTATTCCAGGTTTATGAACAAATTCCCACTCACTATAGCTCCCTTTTCCTTCAAAATGACGATATCGCTCAGGAAATCCGTCTTCCTTGACAGGTATTTTTTCGCTCCGGCTTTTAACGCCTTTAATTCTACCACTTTTTTTATCTTTAATAAAAATCCAGTCAGCCTCGCCTGTAAATGGATCTTTATAAATTTTCCTCAGATAGCGCTTTGGCACAAGACTTCTGGGATCTTTAATCAAATCTTCTATTTTTTCAGGATAAAGATTGACTTTGCCATGAGTGCTTTTATAATAACCGTCAATTGCTCTTACAAACTGATCTCCCCTGAAGAGCAGATCCTCTTCTTTCGCTTTTTGATCAATGAAGCTCCAGTAAGTGCCTACAGATGAAAGCGTAATACCAATAATTAGTATGGCAAAAAGAAGCGCAATATAAGTAAAACCGGTTTCACCTTTGAATCTGTCCATAGGTAATAAAAGTTACCACTCATTGTAGGCAGTTCCATCGAGAGCTATCTTGTCACTCCCGCTGTGAATATCATACAGGCTTCCTTCATATCCTTCAGGCGGCGGGATTGTCTGCCAGGTTTCTGTAGATTTCGTAAAGGGGTCCTTAGGTATAGATCTTATATAACCGCTTCCTGTTAAGTCTTCCAATGAATCGGGGTATTGTCCCTTATCCACATAATATTGATCTATCACATCTCTCAGTGAAAAGAGGTTTTCCATCAATACAGCTTCTTTAGCTTTTATCGTTGAGTCCCTATACATGGGCTGAGCAATGGTAAGAAGGATACCGATAATACTCATGACGATCATAAGTTCTATGAGCGTAAAGCCTCGACTGCTGTTAATTTTCTTTCTTATTACATTCATATTTATTCAGGTCGTTGCATCCGCCTGTTCAGGCCGGTTGAAATAAACAGACACCTTACCACTCATTGTAAAATGTCCCATCAAGCGCCATTTCATCACTGTAAGTTCGAATATCAAAAACATCCTCGCCACCGGAAAAGTCATCAGGCTCACTCTCATAAGACCTGATTTCCCAGGTTTCTTCAGGGGAAAGGAATTCGTTTGCATTCATCGGGTCCCGGGGGAGGCGTCTTAGAAAATATATCATTTTCCCTTCGGGGTCTTTAACATCCTCCACGCCTTCAACAAGCTCACTCAACGATTCAGGGTACCCGGAGCGATCAATTTCCTGCATCATCCTTTTATCGTCGTAAGCCTTTTTATAATTATCAATGGCTGTCCTGATAAGCCTCAAGCTGTTCCTTAATTCAAGCTCTTTCGCCCTTTTCCGGCTGATACCGGCAAGAGGCACTATGGCTGAAGCAAGAATTGCGACAATGGTAACGACAATGATAATTTCAATAAGCGTAAAACCTTTATTCCCCTTAACAAGCCTTTTCAAGGTAAGCTTCATATAATATTAATCGTTTTATCAAAAACCTTTGTTTCTATTTTTTTTCCCTGGCCATCTATGAGTCTGTAGTTTTCAAAAAAAAATCTCGCCTGCCCTGATGAATCAGCCTGAAAGTCAACCGTCATAACCTGACCGGAGCCACTTATCCCTTTACGATCTCCCAGCCTGGAGTTTCCTACAATAAGTCTGCCTTTTTTTGCATCGTTAGAGGTAAGAAATGTGGCAGATTTGCCATCCTGCTTCATGAAGTCACCTTCCGACGCCTTGATAAAACTTACCAGGTTTTGATCATAACGAAGATAGAAGGGAACGCTAACAACGTTTCTATTACTATTGATGTCGATAGAAATAGTAAAATTTTCACCCTTAACAACCGATTGAGGCCCACTTATAGTTAAAGAAACATCTGAAGGCTCTATAGCGGCTTCAGGCGGTAAAGGAACAGGAATGCCTCCGGGGACAGCATCCTGATTTTCCTGACCCGGTTCGGGTATGGGGAATGCCATTTCATCTGGCGCAAACTCTTCAAAGGGAGCTTTTGAAGAAAACTCCTGGGCCCTGCCGGACCAGATACTGGTAATTTCAGCATCCGCCACTTCGCGCCCTCTTATGATATGGGGCGTTAAGGATAAAACAATGTCCGTTTTTGATGCTGAATTACTCACGGAAGAGAAGAGGCGGCCAAGCACCGGGATATCTCCGAAAAAAGGAATTTTGACTATCGTTTCCCTCTCTGTATCATTAATCAAGCCACCGATAACCTGAGTCTCACCATTATAGAGCCTAAGTTCAGTTTCGGCATTTCTTGTGCCGATCTGATAAACCGTACTTTGTGCGGTTTTTGTCTCTTTTCCAAGAGAACTGATTTCAAGGCTAATCTTTAGAGTCACTTCATTATCAAGGTGAATAACAGGTTCTACATTAAGTTTGACGCCAATATCAACATACTGAACGTTTTCAGTCGTAACACCGTTATTCACCGTTGAAGTGATAATAGGAACCCTGTCCCCGATATGAATTTTTGCTTTTTTCTCATTGGCCACCCTGATTTTTGGATTGGCGAGAAGGTTTGCGTTGCCGGCACTTTTTTGTAAATTTATAATGATATCCGGTATGGTAAATACCATATCCGACATACTCGCATTTTTCAGGTCATTGTATGTGAGAGAATCATCTTTATCCAGACTGAAAAGTCCACCGGACGCCGAGTCCTTACTTAAATTAAGCCCCAGGTTTTCAGCCGCACTTTTTTGAATTTCCAGGATTTCCACTTCAAGCATGATTTCCGCATCCGTTAAATCGTTGGCGGCAAGCAGCTTTTGAGCCAGTTCGATAACTTCCGGCGTATCACGTATAACGATGGTATTTAGCGCTTCATTCACATAAATGCTTTTTATCTGGAGCAAGGTTCTAAGCAGGTTAACGGCTTTTTTGGCTTCAAGGTTGGACAGGTAGAAGGTATGGATCATGAGATCCTGATATTGCTGCCTTTTTTGCTTTGTATCGGGAATGATAATGATCGTATTTTCGTTGACGACCTTCTTGAAAAGCTTGTTAGTCATCAGAAGCAGTTCAAGCGCCTGATTAAAAGTCGCATCTTCGATATAAATGGAGGCCCTTTGCTTTTTGACAGCATCATCAAAGATAAAGCTGATTCCCGACAGTTTTGCAATAATATCAAATATATCCTTAATGTTGGTATCTTTGAATTTGAGCGTTATCGGTTTTTCGCTTTTAAGGTTAAGCTCATACCCGCCCATCATTGTCTTTTTCTCTACTTTGAGCTTATCCATCTCCTGCCTTGCCTCTTCCAATGCAGGGTCAAGTGACAGGGCCCTCTTAAATGCTATGGCAGCTTCACCCGATTTCTTCGATTTTAGAAAATCAATACCCGAATTATAGTAAAACAGGGCGTCCTTCCTTTTTTTAGCCTCCACAATGAGGTAATTCGCCCGTTTAAGCGAAGGATTTAAGGTAGAGGCAAACTGAAACTCAAGAATTGCTCTGTCATAATCCTTCTTTTCAAGGAGTTCACTACCTTTTTTAAAATGAATCATGGCCGTTTCATACTTTGCCAGCTCCATCTTGAGACGGAATTCCTTATTTTGAGGGGCACGCTCATAAGCCTCGCTATATTTATTAAGCGCTTCATCCCATCTCCCCTGGGCAGCGAGCTTATCACCGGTTCTTACCGCTGCCATTGAAGCACATCCAACGATTGACAGGAAAACCATTAAAAGAATAAAAGCCCTCTTCAATGTAAAATAGTAGGACAACATGGTTTACTCCTTCCTGTTTTTCTTAAGAGGTTCATTTTCAATAAGGCTGATATTGAAAGTATCAGAGCCATCAGATGAAGTTATCATTATTTTATCATCCGTAATCTTTTTTACCACATAGTCTTGCAAGATAGAAGTATTCTTTTTGATTAATACATCACCCTTCTTTACAATCAAAATCTCCTTATCGGGCTTTCTCGATAGAAATATGGTTTTATCTTTCTCTTTTTCAAGAAACCCGAGAAAAGTATAGGTTGCCAGTTTCTTTTCTTCAGGCCGTAAATCACAGGTCAGCGTAACATTGGCAGAACTGCTTCCATCCTTAATAACTATTGTAGCCGTTCCCACTGAAAGACAGGAAATACCAAGGGGAGAGAAAGTTCCCCGGGCCAGGGCAATCCCCGGAGGATTTATGACAGCAGACAGGTCGCCTGAAGCATTGATTACCTCCAGGTTTTCATTTGAACCGACATAGATATACAGCGGATTGGGAGAGAAGGAAAGGGGCAACTTGACTTCAGGCCTGGTCACAACGGGAGCGGGCGCCCTGCGAACATACCGAAGAGGGCTAAAAATATTTTTTTTGCCGATTTTAAAGGATTTCCGTTTTACCGGAAAAAGGTCTTTCCTCAGTATTGGGAATTCAATTGGATTGACCCGTTGATCATCTTTTCTCTCTCCCGTTTTATAAGTAAGCTCCTTTACCCTGTCTGTATTCCGGGTCATCAGGTTATTGACTAATAAAATTAAAAATACGCTCACCAGGAGAGCAAGAATAATTTTCTCTTTATTCATCAATCTCCTGCCTTTAGGTAGGTTGAAATTTTTATAGTAACTGAAACTCCCCTTTTTTTGCCTGAAGTGAGTGCAAGTCCATTAATACTCATAAGGTAAGGCATGCTCTCCAGGCGATAAATAAACCTTCTTATTTTCCTGTAACTTCCACTGACGGGGAAGGAAATATCATATTTTACGAGATCACCATTTTTATAATCGGGCAGTGAATATTTAACAGAACTGATAGAAATGCCTGATTTTCTTGCAATTCGGTACAATTCGCTTCTGATTTTCGACGTCGCCGACTCAGGCGGGAGGCTGTCAATGAATTCTTTAAGATCAATCCTGGCCTGACGAATACTTTCGGCAAGTTTGATTGTTTCATGCATATTCTTTCTTAATTGAGACTCCTCCTCCCTGAGGGAAAGGTATTCTTTCCTCATTTTGTCAGCTTCAGACCATCTCGGTTTGACGGCAACCAAATTGATAAAAACATTTACCAGCAAGAGCACAGAAAAGAAGAGATAAAGATACTTGCCTTCCTCAACATACTTACTTACCAGCCCTGGCATATTCAAAAATCTCCCTCAGCTTCGATGTTAAATGAAAGAGCCCTGTATCTCTTTTCAATGATTTCCTCGCTCTCTCCCAGGAGAAAACTTTTTTTGATAAAGCTGGTTTTTTCAAGGTTATCAACCAGTGTGGCAACATCCTTTGATTTCTTGGCCAATCCTGCGATTTTAATTTTCCTGGATTCATAGCTCGGTTTAACGGAATGAATAGATACATTTCTTGGAGAGGCTTTTTCAAGAGAGTAAAAAAGTTCACTCCATGAAAAATTATTCTCATAGATAACTGCATTGAGGAAATCAATTTTGGCAGAAAGTTTCTTTATCCCTTTTTCATCATTAAGATCGATGTCACCAACTTTTTCCTTCATATCCTTTTTTAATGAAGTAATTTGCTTATTAAGCTTATTAATCTCAACTCTGGAATTATGGATACCAAGTTTAACAGCGCCGTAATCAGAATAGTTATAAATAGAGAAACCAACAATTATGAAAAAAAGAAATGAATAAATTACACCTTTGACTGTGCTGCGGGTATATGAATATGTGGATAAATTAAAGCCGTACATTTACTTTAACCTTAAGGCCCCCCCTATTGCCGCAGCGCAGTACCCGGGAATTGGAGTATCTCCGGTCCGGCCTAAAGCAGCAGCCATATTGAGCTCCGACACATTACCGTCAAAGGAAGCGCTTAACCTTTCTGTTATCTTACTTTGTATTTTTTCCGTTTCTATAAATAAGTAAGCCGAGTCAACAGGACTTTCAGGAAAAGTACTTTTATAATAAGTAACCGTTGCAAAAACCTCTTTAATTATCCTGTCTTCCTTGATCTCCATTTCTTTATGTCTAAAGAGTTTAACCAATCCCTTTTCAATCACAGAAATGGCGATTGAACGATCATTAACTGCAAGAAACAAATAATTGCCTTTCAATTGCTCCATAAAAAAATTGAGTAAATTCATTGATAAAATATCAACCAGGTTCGGCTTAAATCCAGTATCTGTCAGGAGATCTTCATATTCTCTCAGGACCTTCCTTGAAGCAACGGCAGCAATAATATCAATACTGTCATTTGCAGGCGGACATATTACATAATCTACTTTTGCCATTTCAGGAGCCAGTGGAATATTCTTCTTTAAACGCCAGAGAATGAGTCTCTCCACTTCTTCCCGCTTTTTGGGAAGCTCATCAAAATTGAGATAAGAGATTTTTAATACGGCGTCAGGGATAGTCAGCGAGACAAGACCGGACCTTTTCCCGACAGGAACAACCTTGTTGAGGACTTCCCTCATGCCGGAACGGTCAGGAATATTCTCCCTTGCAAATGACGGATTAACAAGACCCTCAGGGAGCAGTTCCACCCCTGACCCGGCAAGCGCCGGTTCTTTGCTTGTACCGCCTACTTCTACCCACGATAAAAAAGAGGGAGATATAGCTATCCCTCTTTTCAATTTCTTTCCAAACAATTTAACCTCTTATTAATCAACAAAAGTTACCCTGTTAATTTCTTTCAGGGTTGTTTCTCCCATTAAAACCTTATTAACGGCGGCTTCCCTCAAAAATATGGTCCCCGACTCCTTTGCCGCCCTTTTAAGCTTGGCGGTAGAATGCTTGGCCAGTATCAATTCACGAAGCTCTTCCGTTAAATCAAGCAGTTCTACAATAGCCGTTCTTCCTTTATATCCCGTATAGTTACACTCAACGCAGCCTTTTCCTTCATAAAAGGTGTGGTCTTTATACTTGCCGTAATCCAGGTTTGATCCATGCAAAATTTCTTTCGACAAGGGCACTTCATGTTTGCATTTGTCACATATTTTTCTCACCAGCCTTTGCGCAAGAATACAGTTAAGGGATGAGACAAAATTATAGGGCTCCAGGTTCATATGTAAAAACCTGCCTATAACATCAAAAGCGTTATTGGCATGAACGGTAGTAAAAACAAGGTGCCCCGTAAGCGCAGACTGTATCGCGATCTGTGCCGTTTCTACGTCCCTTATCTCACCCACCATTATTTTATCCGGATCATGGCGAAGAATGGATCTGAGCCCCTTGGCAAAAGTGAGGCCCTTCTTCTCATTGACGGGAATTTGCACAATGCCCTGGAGATTATACTCAACAGGGTCTTCAATTGTTATTATTTTTTCTTCAATGCTGTTAATTTCCGTCAAAGCAGCATAGAGAGACGTCGTTTTACCACTCCCCGTGGGTCCTGTCACAAGGACCATTCCATAAGGTTCATTAATCATCTGTCTAAAACGGATAATTTCATCTTCATGAAAGCCGACAGACTCGAGGTTCAGGTTTTCCATCTTCTCACCAATGGATTCCTTGTCCAAAATCCTGATTACCGCATCCTCACCAAAGATGCTGGGCAAAATAGAAACCCTGAAATCAATAAAGCGCCCCTTTATATGCAGCTTAAACCTGCCGTCCTGGGGAATCCTTTTTTCCGAAATATCGAGTTCCGACATAATTTTAATTCTCGATATAACAGAGCCCTGGAATTTGGCATCGAGAGGCTTTGCAGCGCTGTAAAGCACGCCGTCGATTCTGTACTTTATTTCAAGACCTGTGCGGGTGCACTCTATATGTATATCACTGGCCCTTTTACCAAGAGCATCAAGTATAGTGGAGTCAACAAGTTTGACGATGGGGCTAAGTTCTTCGGAAATCTTCTCCATGGAAAGAGCTTCCTCTCCCTCATCGGTCTCCTTTACAAGCTGGACTTCCATTTCTTCTGAAACATTTTTTACAAGCCGTCCTGACCGCTCAAATATCTTTATGGCTTTCTCGATCTCGCCCGCTGATGACAGGGCTATCGTAAGAGGCCGGTCAAGGAGAAGTTCAAGCTCATCGATGACGATGATATTTGTAGGATCATCGACAACAACAACGAGGGACTCACCCCGCTTTTCAAAAGGAACAAAGCCATACCTCAACATAAGCTCCAAAGGCGCTTCACCAAGAAGATCTTCAGAGGGATCAAAACTTTCCAGCTCTACATACTCCAGGTCAAACTGGGCAGCCAACGCCCTGGCAAGCTCTTTCCCGTCAATCAGTCCTTCTTCCAGACAAATCTCACCAAAGCGTTTATCTGCCGTCCCGATGAGAGAAACAGCCCCGGCCCGATCTTCATCACTCAGGAATCCCAGCCGGACTAAAATATCTCCTATTTTTTCTTTCATCTAACCTTCTTGATTTTGTATCTAAAAATCATTAGTAACTATGAGTATAACAAATCTGTTTAAATTAAAGTCTCTTACAAAAGAGCTGTCAACAGAAAAAACCTGTTGCCTGAATTCATTTACGAGGCACCGGCAAGCTTAAAAATAGGGAGATACATGGCGACAACGATAAATGCGATAAGTATTCCCATTGCAAGCATCATTACAGGCTCTATTGTCGTTGTAATAAAGTTAAGCCTCCTGTCAACTTCCTCTTCAAAAAATTCAGCAATATTTTCAAACATCTCATCCAGAGAACCGCTGGATTCTCCTACCATAATCATCTTTAGCGCTGTAGAAGGCATTAAATCCATCTGCTCCATAGCAGAGGTAAGGCTCTCCCCCTCTTTCACATTCCGGGATATATAAGTAAGCTTCTCCTCCAGGTAGGGGTTCTCCAGGGTTCCGGCAGCCAGAACCATAGCCGGGACAAGCGTTTCACCACTTTTAAGGATTGTTGACATGGTTCGGGAAAACTTGGCTATTGAGTATATTCTAATGGTATCTCCCAGCCAGGGGGAAGCAATCTTGATCCTGCTAAACCACTTCCGTATTAATGCATTGCTTTTTGCCAGAATAAAGAGGGGAACTATCATTGCAATAATGGCAATCAGCAGGAGAAAGTATTCCTGCAAAAACCGGGTTAAGGCAATTAATATGACCGTAGGCAAGGGAAGGTCTGCACCGGAGTCTAAAAATACCTGACTAAATGAAGGCACCACATAAAAAAGAAGAAAAAAAACAACGCCAATAGCTACCGTCAACAGAATAACAGGATATATGGATGCGCTGATTATCTGTTTTTTAAGTTCTTCAACGCGCTTGATATAACTTATATACCTTTTAATATTGGTTGCTATATCTCCACTTTTTTCACCGGCCCGGACAGAAGAGATATAGAGTTTCTTGAAAACAGCAGGCTCTCCCTCAAAAGCATCGGAAAGAGGGGCCCCCTTTTTTACCTCTGAAGCGACTTTATCGAGAACTCTCTTCAGGTTCTGATTTTCCTCTTTTTCCGCAAGCGTTTCAAGGGAAGGTAAAATAGGCAGGCCGGCCTTTAAAAGCGCCACAAATTCCTGATTAAAAATAAGTAATTCCCTCGTTTTTACCTTGCTCCTTGCCAGAGTTTTTCCGGCAGATGACAAAGAAATGCTTTTTTCAGAAATTTCATAAACAAGACGCCCCTCCCGCTCCAGCCTGTCTCTCAGGCTTTTTACATCGGTAGCATCTATTTCCTCTTCAACAATTTTTCCGCTTTCATTACCTAGCTTACATCGGAATACCGGCATAAATGTCCACCCTTTAAAAATAAAAGCACTTGCTATTTAAAGCATCAAATTAAGGGATATATGAATACTCCTTAATCACCTTAAAATCAACAAAAAAATTCCCCTTCATAAAATTATAAAGCAGATACCACCCTTTTTTAAACTAAAGAGCCATACCTGCTTACCTTAATAAAAAATATGTAATGCGACTGCAAAAGTTAAGGGGCAGGGCCTTTCTTATATGCCTTGGGATTATGATTGACGCCATGACACATAAGAGAGCATTCGCCCTCTCCTTCCTGATCTCCATCGACAAACTTTATTTCCAGTGTTGAAGGGTTTTGAAAAACAACTTCTTCATTGAACCTTATTAAATGCGCATACTCCCGGCTCCCGTGAGCATCATGGCAGGTATAGCAACTTGTTCCCCTGCTTCCCGTTACCGGGTTGCCTTTAATATGCATTTCATGCAAACTGAAAGATTCATTATACAGAATACTGCTTCGTTTATGACAATCATAACATAGCGCATAATCTCCCGGACTTTCAGCAAGACCATCTTCAATGGAGTAACGGCTCTTTAAAATGAATTTATAATTCGAGCCATGGGGCCCTTGCGGGCCATTTTTATCATCATTATTGTGGCAATCAGAGCAAGTAATTATTGAAGATTCAGTGTAGCCGTCACGAAGGCTGGGCATGATACTGTTTCTGCCTTCTGCAAGAACGGGATGGTAGGAAGGATTGTTTTCATCAAAATCAAGCCTTTTGTTCGTTTGGTCAACGGGGAGGTTAACACTGTCGGAATGACATTTAAAACATAGCTCATAATCTCTGACCGCTTCTCCCCTTTCCATGTCACGCAGATTCTTCAGCTTTTCTTTCAGTCCCGTTTTCTTCACAACTTCTATGGGCCCGAATTTATTCCACTGGCTCACTTCATGAGGGTCGTGACAATCGGGGCATTCGGCATGCCGGGGCGGTTCATTATTTCCACCGAATTCCTCCCAATGTCTGTGCACTCCACCGACAGAAAGGGTAGGATGGGTATACTCTTTCCTGTAAACGCTCAGCACATCGAGCTTTTTCGCCTTCTCCCTGAAGCGGTCAAATACCCTTTGTCTCATTTTCGCACCCTTCTTGCGGCCCCTCCTTGATTTAACCTGCCCATCATGTTCAGCGCTGTGGCAAAAAAAACAGATCCACTCCTCTTCACTATTGCTGCGCTTGTAATGACAAGCCGAGCAGGCAACACCACGTCTGATAAAATCGCCATGCACATTACTATTATTGGCGCTCCTGTTTTTCAGCATCTCAAAATCCTGCCTGGCCAGGAGACCGTCAGGAACGGTCATAAAAAACCCCATACAAAGAAAGAGGGCAATTAGCGATATTTTAAAGTCTCTTTTCATCTCTATCATGGCAGACTATCACATAAAATTCCATGTTCATAATATTCATCATATACCGTGCCAGGACACCCTTTATCTCTCGCCCAATCATGACAAGAGCCGCATACGGTGCTATTATTGCAATGGCAATCCATCTCCTTCCGCCACAAGGGGTCGCCCGTGGCGGCATCAGCCTCTCCCAAATAAAGGTTATGGGAATTGCCGCCATCGTTATGCGGGTTATGGCAGGAATGGCATTGAACTCTTCCTTCGCCGTCAAGCAAAACTTTTTTATTGTAATCCGACAAGGGAAGTATAAACTTACCCGGGTCTACCTGCTCTTTCAGATAGGCGGCGCTTGAATAATTCATGGAAACAGGGTGATTATAATGTCCGGTCGTCAAATCGGTCCCGATATAGCCGATAGAGCCCGGCTGCAGATAACCTGAGCTGACACTGCTCCCCACCACGGGAATGTCACCATCGACAGAAAAAACGGCACCTACTGCGACAGTGCCGTCATGACATCCAAGACACTTTCTCGAAATGCCGTTAGGCTGTATCTTCCCTACTGTCGTACTAATAACGACAAAAGTAGAAACAGTGGACATATGCCCCCAGAGAGGCGCCTGAGTCGATTCGGCATTGTGGGGCATGTGGCAGAAAATGCATACCCTGTTTCTCCGGAAGTCTGGAGATGAAGGGTCGGCAGATGCACTGCCCACATATGGCGACCAGGCAGAAAGATTATGCCTGGTGTTAACTATATCGGCATAGCCCCCGGAAGGAGCGGCCAACAACAAGAGGGCAACCATAACCCCCCACCTTGCTGCCGGCTGGGTGGCTGCAACAGCTATCAATCGATTAAATATCATTATTCATTACCTGTAAACTTAAAAACCTGAATTCTTTTATTATATATGTCCGCTATAAATATTCTGTCTTCCCTATCAATAAACATACCGGAAGGACCTCCAAAGCGGCCGAGGCCGTCGCCGCTCCCGCCGAATACAATCAACAAGGCGCCCTGTTGATCAAAGACCTGTACATAATCGGCAGCATAGTCCGCCACGTAAATATTTCCATGACTGTCAGCTGCAACACCCCGGGACAACTGAAGCGTTCCGGCCACCTGTCCTCCCTGACCAAATTTAAAAAGAAATTCCCCGTCCTTTGAAAAAAGCTGTATGCGAAAATTTAATTCATCATTTACATAAATTTTTTCATCTTTACCGATAAAAATATGAGTGGGATAGTTAAATTTCCCTGCCTCTGTGCCCCGTCCCCCGAATAAAGTAATGAAATCTCCATTGAGATTGAAAATCTTGATATTATGATCTGTTGTGTCTGAAACATATAACCGGTCCTTTGCCTCATTCACCGCAATACCGGTAGGTCTCTTCAGACCGCCCCCCTCCCCTATTTCTTTTTTTAATTCTCCCAATTTGCTAAAAATCCGTATTTTTCCACTTCTGGGATACGTTACATATATATTATCCTTTGCAACTGCTATGCCAACGGGATAATCCTTATCTTCACCGGCGTAGTTCCCCTCATCAGGAAAATAACGGAAAATAAATGATGCCTCTTCATCCATATCGATGGAGATGACTTCTCCCCTGTCCCTGTCAACTACATATAATATCCCTTTTTCATCGACAGTGACACTATAAGGCGCCAGAAAGCTCCGGACTTCAAGACTCTGGCCTGTAATTTTATCCCATGATTCTGAAAAAAATCCTTTATTTTTGGAAAATCCGCGAGTTTCGATACCCGAAACAGAAGCGACAAATTTTATTTTAGCCTTCAAGGGAGGACGGGGCCAGGCCAGGTCCACATCCCTCCCGTCAATGCGGGCGACCGTTATTTCTGCACATCCGGCAAAAAAAAAGAGGAATAAAGCAATGAGGACAAAAGCGATGCCGTTAATTTTCATGCCCAAACACCCTGCCCATAAGCGCTAAAACAATCTTCTTCAACAATATCAGGCCCTCTTCAATATTAGTTTAGACCATAAAAGAATGATGATAATTCACCGGAATGATCACTTTTAGTTCAATAAAAAAACTGTCTTTTCACGGAGTATAAAAATAAAATGCGTGAAAATCCTGCCTCTATCGAGCCGTTCATCTGTTGACAGCTTACTCATTAGCCGACCTGCCATGACAAGAAAGACATAAATTATCAAAGCTGTCTGCAAGTTTTCCCCTAGACAGAACAGGGTCAACGGTATGCACATTATGGCATGTAGTAGCGCAGGTGATGAGTCCTTTACCGTCAAGCGGAAGGTCGCTCACATTGCTTTTAGGCTTTATGCCTGTTAAATGGTGCGGCCACTTGCTTGCTTCATGACAATCATCGCATAATCTTACCAGGTCCGTTCGCATTGATCGTTTTGCCGACGCTTCCTTTTTTGATTGACCGGAAGATTTCAGAATATGCGCAGGAGCCCTGTGACAAACGGGGCAGTTATCACCTTTATGAGGATTAAAATCCCTCTTTACGCCAACTTCATTTAGAAAATCGGGGTTGGTAACATTGATGCCCCTGGAAACGGTGATACATCCTGCGACTAAAACCGGGAAAACAGGTAAAAACAAAAAAGCAATTCTCTTGTTATGGAACAGCATTTTAAACATAGAATTTATCTGTATTCAGAAGCTCCACCGGCTCCCTGCTCAATTATGATAGCATTTATCGGTGCAATTTATCAAAGATTTCTGCTTAACATAATTCATCAATTAAAATCTCTCTATTCCTCTCACCCGTGCATTTTCAGATCAATGTCAAAAATATGGTACGTCGCCCAGGGAATATAAACGAGTGACCAGTATCCTGCCAGAATCGTTACCATAGCGACAATGACAAGCCGGGCCATTTTTTCCCTCGTCCAGCCGTAAAAAAGCCTTAAGTGAATAATAAGACCGTAAAAAAGCCATGAAATGAGCCAGAGAATGGTTACCGGGTCCCAGACAAACCACTTGCCGTAGAGAATGGATGAATAGTAGGAACCGAGCGCAAACATGGTTGTATGAAAAATAAAACCAAGGGTCATATATTTGAAAATGAGTTCATCCAGCATCTCCGGTGAAGGGAGGTTCCCGGCAAGCAAGGCCCGGTCTTTAGCCAGATAAAAGAGAGACAAAACAAAAGCGATACAGTACGCGCCATAGGCAAGCCAGGAAAAGAGCGCATGAAGATCGACCCAGATGCTCTGTTCCGAAATAGTAAGGGGTATATGGGCGGTATTAAAAGTCAGACCATAGACAATGTGTAGTAAAGCCAGGAAAAGCATACAAGGGATAAGCAGTTCACTCTTTCTGTAGCTGTTAACAGCAAGGAAGGTGGCTGCCGCCATAAACCACGATGCGGCAAGGGTCGCCTCATAGGTGCCGAATACAGGGGGATGGCCCGCCTGATACCAGCGGATTGCAGCCGATGCAAGCTGCGCCGCAATAGCCAGTGGAAGTATCACATAGAGAATGAGCGTTCTTTTAAGATTAAGGAAGAAGGCTGTAATTGAAAAAAGATAGAGGAACGCAGCGGCAGCCAGGAAAACTATTTCAAATTCAGACATAGAAGATCTCTCTTACCTAAAAACTTTATTGCCGCTTTCTATCACCGGGCCATTAAAGAATCGTCGTATGAATTCCCTGTATAAAGCCGATTCCCCCAAAAGTGATAAAAACGAATATGATGGAAACAATGGCAAGCCAGGCCATTCTTTTTCCCTTCCATCCCAGGGTCACCCCGAGATGGATATAGATGGCATAAACAAGCCAGGTGATTAGCGACCATGTTTCTATGGGGTCCCATCCCCAGTAGCGTCCCCAGAGACCATAGGCCCATATGGCCCCGGCGCCAACCCCTACGGAGAGGGCGATAAAACCGAAGATGGCTGTCTTAACAAGCAAGTAATCCAAAATATTGAGATCGGGGAAGCGTTCATAAAAAGGGATTTCCTTTCCAGCGGCTAAAGCCCTGCTCTTCAGCAAATAGACCATACCAAGTGCCGCCATGATACAGAAAGTTCCATAGGCTATCCAGGCAAAAAGCACATGAAGTATGAGCCAGTTGCTCCTGAAAGGAGGTGAAAGGGGCTCCAGGTAGGGTTTTGACATGATGCCGTTGCCTATCATGAGCAAGATAATGGGAACAATGGCAATGCCCAGTATTTCCAGCTTTTTACTCCGCCAACGAATAGTAAAGTAGATCAGGAGAATAAACCAGGCGCCGAGCGTCGCATTTTCATAGGAACGCATGACCGGCGCATGCCCTGTCTCGACCCATCTTATGATCATGCTGATGTTGTGGGGCAAATAACCTATGAGGGCCAACCGCCAGCCCCATATAACAGGCTTCTCCTTCTTGAAGACAAATCCCCAGAGAAAGGCGATAAAGCTTGAGAAATAGATATAAAGGGCTATCCAGATAAATATGGCTTCTATGTTTGTCATGTCAACTCACCCTTGAGCGTATTTTTTGCTCCCTTCAAAAATCCCCCTAAGCCCCCTTTGGGAAAGGGGCTTTATGATGCTCTCCCCTTTGTCATTGCAACTTTACTACATTTTCCCTTAAATGTAACGGGATAATAGTCCGACCGGGTATAGATGAAGACCTTGCCTTCACCCTGCACCAGCGCCACTTCATTCCTGCAAAAAATCATCCGCCAGACAAGCCCCGTGATCATCATAAAAAATGACGCAATAATCCACCGCAAGCCCGGGTCCCTGACGATGCTGAATGCACCATTATAACTGATTTTTGGAAAAGAGAGTTTATAATCATCAAAAAACAGGGGCTGTCCCCCCTTGACTACTCCTGAATAGAGGAGCCGCTTGTTTTTTACCACCTTCACCTGGCTGGCCGGGTTATTAAGGTTCATAGACCGGTTGACGAGCATGCCTTCCGACAAAACGGCATCGGGATAAATGGAAAGCGATATTTTATAGGGAAAGCCCGGTATCTGAAACGAATCGAAGGACCCCGGTCCGAAGTTGGCAAGATTGACGGCCCCCTGGTCCGCCAATCTGCCGTTTTTGTCGCTCAAAATATAGCTTGCCGTATAATTTAGCTCCTCTATGGTAATACGGTAACCATCAATGCTTCCTGCCTTGCTAAGCCACACGGGGAATGTCTTTTCACCGGATGTAATGTCTGCCCTGAGATCGGTAAACAGGAGATGGCTTCCCCAGAAATCCGTTTTTATATCTTTTACCAGAAAAGGTGTTTTCATAAAATCCGCGCCGGGCGCCGCATGGAGTTGTGCATATTCACCATATGTGCCGGTAAACTTTTGCCCCTCAACGAGATACACCTTTCCTTCAAAACGGTACTGAAGGCTGACGTAAATGCCTGTAAGAATGAGTATAAAAGCAATATGAAACATGACATTGCCAAGTGGTGAAAATCTGCCGCCATAAGCGTAAAGCAAAAAGGGATTTTCAGCCCCTGGAGACAGTTCACCATGACGCTTCCCTTCACTAACGGTGTATAATCTTTTTTTCAGATAGGATGCAAACGCTTTGGCATTTACTGAATCCTCCGCCAGTTCCGATTTGTCTCTGAACCTTTTCAGGTCCTCAGGCGAAGCCGGGGGGGCAGGTTTTTTACAACGCCGCAAAACAGCGGGGATCCATTTAATTTCACAAATGACAAGATTAATAACAAAGAGAAGATAGAGCACTTTATAAGGCAGAAGTTTGCTCAGGTTAGCAAGCCACCAGTCAGGAACGACAAGACTGAAAGCATAAAGCAGAAGGTAATAAACAATTGCCATAACAAAGATAAAAACAGAAAGCTTACGGGAACCGAGAAAATCCCAGCTTTTTTTGATGAACTTCATGGGGCCGCCCTGCCTTCCTTTTCAGCCCGGGCCACAGACTCCATGTCTGTCACAAGCAGCCCTTTTTCACCTTTTTCAATAATATAGGCAACAGCCATCTCCTTTCGCCCCGTCTCTCCCCCTTCAGAGGTTTCAAGGACCGTCACCTTGCCTGACAAGGGAGAAAACGCCTCAACGCGAAGAATAACCAGGGACCTTACTTCACTTTTTACGGTAATATTATTCGTCAGATTATAAACCAGTTCATCATGGATGGATCGCTGCACCTCGGGGCTGGCCGGGAGTTGCCAGGCCATGCCCGGATTGGATGCGGCATGAGCGCCGGAGAGCTGTTCATTAAAGTCTTTGAGAAATCCATAAAGTTTCTCTTCAGTAAAGCTATTTTCCGCGTCAACCGCTGAAACCTTCGTCTCGTCTTTAAAAAGAGGCAAAATAAGCTTTTCATACTCGTCAATATAGGCAAAAAGGAAAAACAAAACAAGTGAACCCATAACCATATAGAGTGTTTTTTTCATTAAAAAATATTTTCCTCTTTTTTTCAGACACAGATTTTGGGATGCCCTTTTCGCTGCAAGGAGAGATCCTTGTCTCGAAATGACAGACAATTAAAACCTTTTGCCCGGGGCTTGCCGAAGCGAATCAAATCATAGCCAAATCGCCGTCCGGATATTTTCAGTCTTTCCTCATTGATAAATTATGCTTTTCCTGCCTCCCCTTTGACGTTCCGCTTCATAGTCAGAAACCTCATAGAGAGCCCGCCCACAACAAGAAAAAAAGCGACAATAAAGACAGGAATACCCTGATCTCTCTTTACGAGAAAATGGGCCCAGTATTTCAGTTCGGGAAAGCTAATATGATAGCCCATAATATTGGCCGAGCTTCCCATTTTAATGTGCTGGAATTTTGATTCCTTGCCCCATCGTTTGACTTTGACGGCAACAACAGGATTATTGGGAAGCCGGGACTTGCTGCGGGGACCTTTATCCGTCATTTCAAAGTCAGGATGAAACCTGACGTAGATCATCGTATTCTTTCCCGGCACTTCAAAGGAATCTTCCTTTCCCTTGACAACGACAAGGTTAATAAAAGCATCGACGAGTACCTCCCCTTTGTCACCCTTTACGACAAAAGCAGGAGCAAAGCCATATTTATGAAGCGTATATTGAAGGCCGTCAATTTTGAGGGGATGATTGACCTTGATAACGGTCTCAAAAGGAATGTCCCCCCTGTCGATGGTAACGCTCGCCTCATGGTCGATGGCAAATTCCCCCTGGTAAATGTTTGCATACCTTGTCATGGTAATGCTTCCTTCGGGCAGTTCAATACCGCTTTCAGGTTCCCGTAATATCCTGAGATAACCTTCCCGTCCAAGGGGAAAGCTATAACCTTCCGTAAGAAGCACCTCCCCCTCGAAGAGGGTAATTTTCGTGATCATGGCGGCAACAATAATGGTAAGGAGCCCGGCATGAAATATCATTGAGCCCCAGAAACCAGGGTCTTTTTTCTTGCGCCTTATCAACCTTTCAATGGTACAGATGAGGGTGCTGAGAAATATAAAGGCAGGCAGAACGTAAAACCAGGGGGAAGATATAATTCCCGTACCGCCAAAGGTTTTTGAAAAGTTGTAGGAAAAGGAACGCTCTTTCTGGTAAAAGAGCCGCATCTCTTCATCCATCATGTTAATATCGGGCAATTGAGATGACAATACAAGAAGCGCCGTCATGAGAACAAGCAGCGTAATCGCTACCTTTCTTGACAGAAAAAAGGAGACAATTCTTTTAGTTAATGGCGCTATCGGCATGAGGGTAATTTAGCATATCCTGGAGGATAAGAAAAGGCAGAGTCAATCTGTGAGTCACAGCCGCAGCCGGGCATACGAAAAGATGGCGCCAATCATTGCATAAAAAAATAAAAAAAGGCACAATCCCTCATCTGTTTTTTATCTGCTTTATTTCAACGCATATGACCTTGCTTTACCCACCCCCTTTGTGTACTATGACCTCAATTCCCTTCAACTACAGGCAGTGATTATGAAAACAAAGCAAATTTTACTTGTTGACGACTCCCATTTTTTCATGCAGGCCATGAAGGAATTTCTCACAAGGTCCGGCCTTGAAGTTCTCACTGCCGCCAGCGGGCGGGAGACACTTAAACTTCTCAATAATCATACTCCCCATGTTATTCTCATGGACTTTCATTTAAGTGACATAAGCGGTGATGCCTGTTGCAGGCAGATAAAGACAAACAAGGCTACCGGCAGAATTCCCCTCATCATGCTTACGACGGCGGGAAACAGTGAAAGTATTGAAATGAGCAGAAGCGCCGGCTGTGATGACTGCCTTGAAAAGCCCCTCGATAAAATGGCGCTTCTTACCAAGGTAAAGCGATACATGGAAGTGCCCACGAGGGAGCACAGGCGCGTGCCTATCTGTGTTCCTGTCAACTATAGCTGCGGCAAGGGGGAATGTGACGGCATAATCTTCTGCATCAGTGAAGGTGGCATGTTTATCAAGGGGGAAGCCATTCTCGAAAGGGGAACGAGTATCAAGATCCGTTTTGCCATTCCCGAGATTACCTCTCAACTGGAAGTTGCAGGCGTTGTGGCCTGGAATACGGATGAGAGACTGCACCAGCCCACACGGATTGCCCCCGGATTCGGCGTCAGGTTTACTGCCCTTGATGATAATGCAATTGAAGCCATAAAGCGATATGTGGGGCTGGGCGATTACCTTCTCTAGTTCAGGATAAAGCATTTACATAGTTTAGGTTTAGCGCCATGACCTAAAGCGCCACGCTTCTTCCGACGCTCGACAGCACATCACGGCATATCTGAAAAATGCCATAATCTCTCGCCTTTAAAGGAAGACAAGAGCCGCCTCATAACGACACCTGTCGACTCTCCTCTGGAATATACTGAAATGGTGAAGGTTCCCGAAGGCATCCGCTGCGCAGCTTCTGTCGCGCCATTCAGTCAAATTCTGAAAGGCTGCGCCTATACAGAAGCTTCACCTATAAGAATGTCCCGGCCATTGCTGAAAATACCCGTGGTAAAGACCGCTTCCGCTACAGGAGTGAGTTCTTGAATCTTGTCAGACTGGCGGATAATGCAGCGGCAATGGGTAAAAAATAACAATATTAATCTTTTTTTCTGTCATTAAAATAAAAAAGGCCCCCCTTTATAATGAAGGGGGGCCTTTTTTCTGTAAATGGGCTTACTGAAGAGCGCTGACAGCCCTTCTTAAAATATCTGCCCCATCAGTGGAAATATGCTTGTCAGCCTGCGCATCGATATGATTTAAAAGGGCATTTGTCCGGCCCTTTTGTGCTTGCTGCTTGAGACTGGTTGCCATTCCTTTGTTGTCAATTTCACCTATGGCATAAAGAATATCGATAAGCTCTGAAAGTGAATCAGAAGTTACTGTTATACTAAAGGTGATATTTTGTGTAATCGAGTTGCCTGCCACATCATTAGCTGTTAAGGAAAAAGTATGGCTCCCGGGCGCTAAACTGTACAGCGTCACTGCCTGACCCTGGTTAAGGGCAACGCCGTCAAGGCTTGCGGAAGAAGATAGAAGTCCGGAACCTGTATCGGAAACCATGTAATCAATAATTATTGTTTGAGAGATGGGATAATCGCTTGCTGTTGGACTAATAATTGTAAGAGCAGGGGGTATTTTATCAATATTTCCCGATACAGTATTGATGGTCCCTACATTTCCCGCATTATCAACGGCCCTGTAAGAAACAGTGAAGGCACCTTCCGAAGACAGGGTTAAAGCTGCCCTCGTTCCTGATACAACTTGCTCAACACCGCTGTTCACCCGATAGCGTATCTCTTTAACGCCGGAACCTGAATCTGCTGCAAAAATGCTAACGTTAACATCCGAAAGGTACCAGCCGGCATTTCCAGGAACACCGTTTATGAGAGCGGAGCTTGACGGGGCAATTGTGTCTTCTACGGTAATAAGAACGGTATCCCTATCCAGACTATTGCCATCTGATACCGTAAGAGTCACTTCAGTCACTCCGGCAGGAAGCGTGACCGTTGGACTGATTCCGGTAGCGGAACCTCCGGGCCATGTCCACTCATAGGTCAGATTGTCTCCCCATGAAGCAGATCCGTCAAGAAGAACGTCGGCGCCGGCTGGTGAGGTTTGCTCCACAATCTGGACGGACCCGGCGTCTGCCGTAATTTGCGGGATGCAGGCAATACCTGTATTCATCAAAATTGACAAAGTCTGGGATAATAAATTAATAACGGCGATATCCACATTCCCGTCATTGTTAAGGTCCCCCACAGACATGCCATGAATATAAATACCGCCTGTATAATACCTGTCGGCTGATAAAAAAGTCCCATCGCCGTTACCAAAGAGCACGTCAATTTTTGTAGCAGGAAAGGAGGAGGTTACAATAATGTCTCGATTACCATCACAATTCATGTCTGCTGTAGTCACCTCGTGGTGACCACCATAGATAGAAATCACTTTACGGCTTGGTTGAAAAGTGCCGTCACCATTTCCCGGAAGCAAAGAAAGCGCGTTGCCGTAAGAATTTGACGCTACTGCAATATCAATTTTTCCATCACCGTTAAAATCATCCCCGGCAGCGGCAACGCTTACAGCGCTCCCAATTGATGGGAATCTATCATAAAGATCTAATACCTGGAAGGAATAGTCGCCCTTTCCCAGCAAAATATATGGGCCATGGCCGAAATCGTTATGATTAGCGACAAAAATATCAAAATTGCCGTCACCATTGAAATCGCCGGCAGCCAAATTATTCAATCTTCGCGGTGTAATGTCAATCTGACTGTTAACGGTGAAAGTCCCATCTCCATTACCTGATAATAAACGCACTCCTGACCCGTTTCCAATCGCCAGATCTGTCTCGCCGTCATTATTAAAGTCTTCAGAAATGATAGAATGTTGCATATGGTCGCCGCTATTCATTTCTTGATGGGTAATAAATGTTCCGTCACCATTTCCAAGCAGAATAGTCAAAGCATCGGAATAAATATAGGAAATAACCGCTATATCCAGGACGCCGTCATTGCTAAAATCTTTCACAACCATGTGCCACGGACCGTAGGGAACTGTGAAGTCGGTCGTCCCTCCAAAGGTACCGTCACCCTTTCCAAGACGTACGGATACTATTCCCGAGCGCTTAAGCAGCGCCAAATCATTATTTCCATCACCATTAAAATCACCCATTTCCACATCCCGTGAATAATCGTCCAGATTGTATAAAACAGGTGGCGCAAAAATGTCGCCTGCCAGTGATGTGCTGCTAAGTAATGTCAGGATAATCACAAGCAGAAAAGGAAAAACCGGAAAAAAAACTTTTTTCTTTAAATATTTCAAATAATGTAATTTCATATCCACCCTCCTCTTATATAAAAGTTTTTAAGATAATACTTCCCCTGACCTTATCCTCAAGCGGTGACAGCCTGTTCTATGTCTTACTCTATCGGAATAATAATATTAATACTCGGCTTTTTTTGCTTTTTTTCAGACTTTCTTTCGGCTTTTTTTGCTTTTTTACATATTTTTCTGGAACAAACATTTTTATCACCCCACTTTCAATGTAAAGACGCCCGTTGCAGAATCTTCGAAAAAAGGTTATCTTATTGCAAAAAACCTGATAAAAGGACCTGAAGAATGCGGCAATATCTTGATCTCATGCAACACGTCATAGATAAGGGTGTTTTCAAGGAAGACAGAACCGGCACAGGAACAAGGAGTGTATTTGGCTACCAGATGCGATTTGACCTTGAAGAGGGTTTTCCGCTGGTAACGACGAAGAAAGTCCATCTTCGCTCCATCATTCATGAACTGCTCTGGTTTTTAAAAGGCCATACCAACATAAAGTACCTCAAGGATAACGGCGTATCTATCTGGGATGAATGGGCTGATGAAAAGGGTAACCTCGGTCCTGTTTACGGCTCCCAGTGGCGTTCCTGGCCTGCGCCCGACGGACGCAGGATCGATCAGATCAGCGAGATTATCGAGCAGATCAAAACTGACCCCGACTCGCGGCGCATTATTGTAAGCGCCTGGAATGTGGGAGAAATTGAAAATATGGCCCTTCCGCCATGCCATGCTTTTTTCCAGTTTTATGTGGCAGCGGGCAAGCTTTCATGCCAGCTCTATCAGCGGAGCGCCGATATCTTTCTCGGGGTGCCCTTCAATATTGCCTCTTACGCGCTGCTGACCATGATGACAGCACAGGTGACAGGTTTGAAAGCCGGTGAATTCATTCATACCTTCGGCGATGCCCACCTTTATTCCAACCATTTGGAACAGGGTAAACTTCAGCTTTCGCGCCTCCCCCATCCTTTGCCGACAATGAAGATCAACCCTCATGTGAAGGATATCTTCGGCTTTAAATATGAGGATTTCCAACTGGTAAACTACCGTTGCCATCCCCACATCAAAGCGCCGGTGGCCGTCTGATGATTATCTCTCTCATTGCCGCAATGTCTGAAAACAGGGTTATCGGAATAGATAACCGTCTTCCCTGGAGACTTCCTGCCGATATGAAGTGGTTTAAGGAAAAGACCATGGGCAAACCCATCATCATGGGCAGGAAAACCTTTGAATCTTTCGGGGCAAAACCCTTGCCGGGACGGCAGAATGTTGTTATTACCGGTAATCCTGCCTATCGTGCGGAAGGCGCCGTCGTTGTCCATTCCGTTGACGAGGCTCTGAACGCGGCTGAACCAAAAGATGAAATCATGATTATCGGAGGCGCCTCTTTTTACGGGCAGATGCTGTCCAGGGCCAATCGTTTTTACCTTACCATCATTCATGAGAATTTTGAGGGAGACGCAAACTTTCCTCCCTTTGACAGGGATAAATGGACTCAGGTATTTTGTGAAGACCACGAGGCCGATGAGAAAAACCCCTATCCTTACAGTTTTTTTATTCTCGAGCGATAAGAGATTATTTAATCAATCTGTTTAAGGCGCTAAAAAGTAGGCAGTAGACAAAGGAGGCAAAAAAGGATTATTTTATATAGAGGCCTTAAATAGTTTTCATCCGGAAAGGGTGCTTTTTCGCAATCTCTGCGTCAATCTTCGGTTTTGCTTGTGCGATGTACAGTAGTACATCTCCGCGCAAACCCTTGATTTCCTTGACCTTGCAAAAAATCCCTCCTTTCCGAATTGAAAACATAGTTTCATTTATTATAGTTTCCGGATGAAAACTAAATAACGGAGAAGAGGTATAATAATGCTCAAGATCATCGTCCTGCTTATTATTGTTGTACCCATCATCATCTATTACAAGGGTAAAAAAGGGAGAGAATTATTCAGGGAATCGGTGAACCTCGAGAGTGAAGAAAAGTTTGAAGCCGCCTGTTATAAATATGCTGAATCGGCAAGAGAAGGAACAAAAAAGAAAATATGTCTTAAAAAAATTGGGGAATTAAGTGAAAAGTACGGCCCATTCAATTTTGTAAAAGTAGAAAAAAATAACAGAGATAAATTCGATTGCGACAGCTGTTCCTTCGCCTACCACTCGGAAGTCATTTATTTTATAAAAAAGACGCTTGCCCGGGAAAAGGATGAGGCCTGAAAAAATTCAACATATTAACGCCTGGTTAGTCTAATAATGAAAAAATATTTAATTATTGCTCTTCTTATATTTTTAGTCGGCGCTTGCAGTAAAAAACCGGACCCGTCACCAGTAACTTATCATAAAAAAGGTAATCTTTACGAAAATAATTATTTCGGATTCACCGTTGAAAAACCGGAAGGATGGTACGCTCGTGATGTTAAAGAAAGTCTATTTTTACAGCAGCATAAAAAAGCGCCATCAGGTAAAACAGATGAAAGAGAAATGAAAGCAGCAGTTCAGGAAGCGATCGAAAAAACCCTTCCTCTCTTCAGCTTTTTCGAATTCCGTCACGGTTCTCAATTAAAAGTAAATCCAAGTGTGCTCTCTGTAGCGCAAAATATGAAAAACTTTCCGGAGGCCAAAACAGCCTGCGACTATTTGAAACATGTGATAGCTGTTCTGGAGAGAGGACAAATAGCTTATACTTTTGACCAAAATTGCGAAACATCGACTTTTAACGGCAGAGAATATGATACGGTTAATGCCTATGCAAAGGTGGGTAAGGATATCGTGTACCAGAGGTATTACGCAACGATATCGGGTAAGCACGCTATTTCAATTATAGTCAATTATTTCAATGATGAAACAAAAATGATAGTAGAAAAATTCATGTCATCAATAAAGTTCAAAAGCTGAACCATCCACTGCAGCGCAGGCAGCGGGGTATTCCCTGTCAAGGTTTAAAAAGCGCCGCCCTCCTCTTTGCCCGGAAGATAGCAGGAGGGGCAAATGAAGCGAAATATGCCGGCAATCTTTTTTGCTTTTTCAAGGTTTTCCTCACCTTCCCGACTCATCTCATTGAGTTTGCCGTCGAATAAGAGGGAGAAGTGTTTCTTTGCCGCCTCTCTCCTCTCTTCTTCCGAAGTAAACTGCGTCCTTATTCTGCCCAGTTCTCCATCGTCGAGCCAGTATCCTCCACATGAGGGACATTCATCAACTTCAACCTCTTTTTTGACACTGGCAAAATGCTTTATCATCGGTTGATTATCACACCTGGGACAGGATCTTTTCTTTGACAAATCAACTTGAATGGCTGCACTTTTTTCGGTATTCAGAAGTTCCTCTCCGGCAGCTTCATGACTTTCATCAACTTTTTTAAGTTCAAAATTATCGAACCAGATACCGCCACACCCCCCGGAACAGACATCTACCGTAATATTTTGAACCTTTTTTTCTTCCAGTTCACTACTGCAGGACGGGCATTTCATGGCAACTCCTTCAATTAAAGGTTTAAAAAAAGGTACTATATTTTTTATAATTTGACAAGCTTCTCATGAGATGGCAAAGAATTGAATCAATTAGTATCATAAAATATCATATTAACAGAGGTATTAGCATCGGATAGTATTGAGTTATTAAAAAAGTTTGTTAGAGTTATAAGGACAACTTTAAAGCGGAGAATATGATGGATAAATACGATATTGTAATTATAGGCGGTGGTGTGGGGGGCCTTGTAACGGCAAGCGGCGCCTCACAACTGGGTGCAAAAGTTGCACTTGTTGACAAGTCCGACCTGGGCGGCGATTGCCTTCACCACGGCTGCGTGCCCACAAAACGCCTCGTACATTCCGCAAAGATCGCCTCTTTAAGCAGGCGCTTTGAAGAGTTTGGTCTCGAAGGAGAAGCGCCAAAGGTCAATTTTTCAAAAGTAATGGAAAATATGAGGCGCATCCAGAGTGAAATAGCCGTCCATGATGATCCCGAGCGATTCCGTAAAATGGGCGTGCATGTCTTTTTTGGAAGCGGACACTTTGTTGACAGTTCCACTTTTGAAGTTAACGGCAGGAAACTCCAGGGAAGACGCTTTTTAATAGCAACGGGATCAAGTCCCGTTGTTCTGCCTATTCCCGGCCTTAAAGCAGTTAATCCGCTCACTAATATAACGGCCCTGCAAATGAACAAGCTGCCAAAGTCTATAGCCATTCTTGGCGCCGGCCCTATTGGAATGGAGTTTGCTCACGTCTTTCTTCGCCTTGGAGCTTCGGTTACGGTTATTGAAAAAATGGGACAAATTCTCCCAAGGGAAGATGAGGAACTTTCCCATAGGCTTGAGAAAATCCTGGTAGAAGAAGGACTTGAGATCGTTACCTGTACGGAAGTCAATAAGGTAAGCCTTGAAGGAGATAAAAAGGTTATCAACGCCAGCTGCCCCACAGGAGACAAGACCTTTAAGGTTGATGAAATCATGATTGCCATAGGCCGCTCTCCAAACGTAAATGGGCTCAATCTTGAAGCGGCAGGCGTCTATTATGACGAGAGGCGGGGAATCAAGGTTGATAACAGGATGAGGACAAATGTTAAGCATATTTTTGCCTGTGGAGATGTGGCGGGACCTTACGCCTTTACTCACATTGCTGAATACCAGGCTGGACTTGTTATTACTAACGCCCTCTTTCCATTTGTTAAGAGAAAAGCTGATTACAGGGTGGTTCCCTGGGTAACCTATACGGATCCGGAACTTGGCAGGGTCGGTCTTACGGAAGATGAAGCTAAAGAGCAA
Organism: Deltaproteobacteria bacterium; assembly: GCA_029860075.1. Classification (NCBI taxonomy): domain Bacteria; kingdom Pseudomonadati; phylum Myxococcota; class Myxococcia; species Deltaproteobacteria bacterium. Next base: position 67,820 of record JAOUBX010000013.1, read on the forward strand.
CTTGGCAGTAAGAACATTTCCATTTACAGGTTCAGCTTCAGTGATGTTGACAGGTCAGTCATTGAAGGTGAAGCCCAGGGCCTTATTAAACTTATTGTGGACAAGAAAAAGCGTCTTGTCGGCGCTCACCTTCTGGGGCCTCACACCGGTGAACTCCTTCACGAATATGTGCTGGCAATGAAGGCTAATCTTCCTATTACCACAATTTCTCAAACCATTCATGTTTATCCCACCACGTCGCAGGCTGTTAAACGGGCCTGTGATCAGTACTACAGGGAAAAGCTTTTCAGCGGATCATTTCCAAAAATCGCCAGGACAATAATTAGCCTGGCAAGAAAGTTTAATTTGTAAAGAAGAGTTATTTTTTGCTCTTTTATCATTTTAAGCGCTCCATTAATTTTGAAATGTTTTCATTAAAAGCTGCATTTTTTTCCTTTTTTTTATGGGAAAATACTTTTTTTCTTCCTTTCATAGATACATTTATCCTCTTTCATCTTGTGCATTTCCTTTTATATAAAGCTAAGTTATGGAAAACATTGCTGAATTTGCTATTTTAGGTGCAGATTTTGCATAAATATAGTGTTAGCTGAAAAAACATCTCTGTCTCAGAGCAAACTTGTGGAAACGCAGGGTCGCAGAGTTTCGGGACTAAAGAAGCAAAACTTCTACGTCAGCCGGGCCGCCAGAGTATTAATAACTCGGGCGGTTTTTTTATTGTCGCCCGGAAAAAAGCCGGGAGGGAACAATGGAAAATCAGGAAAAGGACAGATATGAACTGGTTATGGATATGATTCGCTTCAAGCAATATAACATTGCTATCGAAAGCCTGGAAGAGATTGTAGACCGGGAGGGGCGGCCCGCTGAAGCGCTTTCCATGCTTGGTGTGGCCCTGGCAAGATCAGGCAAAGATATGAAAAAGGCCATAGAACTTTGCAGGGAAGCCATAAATAAGAATAAACATAACGCTTCTTTTTATTTTAATCTTGCCGACATATACAGGAGAGTAAGTCAAAAGGGGAAGGCAATTCAAACGATAAAGGCCGGCCTGAGAGCCCTCCCCGGAAATAAAAGGTTGATAAGCATACTAAACAGGTTCGGTGTTCGCAAAGCGCCCGTATTTTCCTTTCTTGAACGGTCTCATCCAATCAATAAGATTGCAGGCAAGTTCCGTACAGGGCCAAAATAACAGATCAACTTGAGGTTCATGTCTAAAAAAACGGATAGAGATTAAGGAATCAACACCAGGCAGCAAAGTGGCGGCACATCGGCGGGAAATATTATTTTTTGTATCACGGCGAGTTGCGGGGAATGGCGCTTGTCACAAATAATGAGCGCCATAAATTCTTTTCACGATGAAGACAATAATGTTTTTTGATATTATTTAAAGTACAGATGAATTTGATGGCCTTTACCCTTAATCCATAGCTGAACCATTAACCAATTGCCTTCTCCGGGATTACACCTTCTGTGAAAGAATCAAAATAAAAAAGGGCTGCCCTATGGCAGCCCTTTTTTACATCAAATTAACGGGTAATCATTTTACCGCTTCTTTAAGCGCCTTGCCGGCCTTAAACTTTACCCCTTTGCTGGCAGGAATATTAATCGCTGCCCCTGTTTGAGGATTTCTGCCTGTTCTGGCAGACCGTTGTGATACTGAGAAAGTACCAAAACCAACCAATGTCAGTCCATCACCTTTAGCCAGCGCACCTGAAATCCCTTCCAGCATCGCCTTAAGCGCTGCCGTTCCTTCCTTTTTTGATATCCCCGCTTCACCCGCTATTTTTTCTACAAGCTCATCTCTGGTCATCTCGTGCCTCCTTTATAAATTATCATACTATGAATATTTAGTATATTTAGCACCTGTTTGTCAAATTTATTGTACATATTTTAGAAATTTTTTAGCAGAATGCTTTAAGAAAGGCAATAATCATGGAAATTTGCGGGATTTAAAGAAACAAGCAGGGAAATAAATTCTTATTTTCTGCGGAATTGACTTGGAGTCAAACCTTCCATATTCTTGAATGACCGTTCAAAATGAGTTAAATCATTGTAACCGACAGCATAACAGATTTCACTAACTGAAAAGGGAGCGTTTTTAAGCAATCTTTTTGCTTCCCTGATTCTTGCCATGCAAAGATACCTGGCATAGGTAACGCCTGTTATTTCCTTAAATTGCCTTGAAAAATGAGACTTGCTCATGCCTGCGACCTTGGATAAGATGCCCAGGTTGAGGTCTTTACTGTAGTTCTCCTCAATAAAAAGAAGCGTTTTCTTTACTAAAGCATGCCTCCTGTCAATAGTCTCTCTTCTGTCAGGGGCATTTTTTCTATGCGCATCTTTTCTCCTGTCATCCCCTTTTCTTCTATCGCCACAACGCTCCTGATACTCATCATAGCAGTGCAATTCCTGCATTGTTCTGAAACGCTGGTTTCTCAGGGAAAGGGAAATGACATTTTCTATACACTTCACGAGTTCTTTAAAATCAACAGGCTCTGAAAAGTAATCTTTAGCGCCGAGCCTGAAAGCATTGAGGCATAGATTTTCCGAACCCTTCAAGGCCGTAAAAATGACAGGAATATAAGGCTTTGCGCGCTTAATATTGCCGAGAACCTGAAGGCCATCGTTCTTTTGAAAACATTCACTTATAAGAGCAACCACATTTGATGCAAAAGTATAATTGAGAATATCCGCTGCGCATGAAGGCATGTACACCTGGTACTCATGCCTTAATACGCAATGAAGCATATTCCTTCTTTTTACGTCATCACAAGCCAGGATAAGATTAAACTTTCCTCCAGTCATTTAAGTCTCCACCTTACTTATTGCTTTAAATAGCAATTCATAGATGTAGCACAATTCAGGCCAAATTACACGACAAATATTGCTAAATACGCGACATATATTGCTAAAGCTGTCAAATTATTAGATTCGCAGTATATATGTTTGCAGCATTGCCTCTTTACAGGCTCTCGTAATTAATATTTCTTTTGTTTAACTAATTTTTATACCTTGAATTGATTTTAAAAAGGGTAACTTTCCTGCAAAAATTTTATCTAAATAAGTAAAAGCAGTTATTTGGAGAAGTAAAATGAAGGAGATATGGATTCAGACAATTGCTGTAGCAGGATATTCCATTACTGCAGCCATTGCCTTTATAGGGAAAATATTAACGGTGAAAAGGCCGGCAGGAAATTTCTATAAGGACAGAAGGAAGGCAAAAAAATGAAGTCAATATGGAGAATGTTCTTAACCAGGAAGGAACCTATCCTGCCTGAAGCCGGTCGCTTCGCCCACCTCCCTGACATAGTGCTTATAACTCATTATCCTTTTCTACCACTTCATGAAGATTGCTATAAATGTCAGGAAGGCTGTAGATAACGCGGTTCCAGGAAGGAATGAGTGTTGATTCGGTGGGGCCGCGGCTCTGCTCCCAGGCAGTCCAGAGGAATCCCCTGAAATGGCGCACTGAGATCTCTTCTTCATGCCGGTCAAAAACAAGATTGTTTATTTCCGCATCATCACTATAGAACTTGATATATCTCAGGGCATTTTCAAAATAGGTATGAAGCACCATATCGACAAAAGCATCATCAAGTGGGATACCGTGAGACCGCATATAGTTAAGGTAAAACTTGGCAATATCCACGACCATGCGGTGGAGTCCACTGTCGGCATCTTCAGGAGACAAGGCCTGGTGTTTATGTTCATAATTGGGCGCAAGGTCTACCTGTGCAATTTTCCTGTTGAGGGCCCGGTGGTATACTTCCGATAGTGTTGCCACTTCAATACCCCAGTCATAGGCAATATTGACTCCTCTTGCCAGCTTTGCGCTAAAAGTGAATTCACCTGCCAGGGGATATTTGAAAGTTCGGTGATATCGAAAAAAGCGCTCAAGTTCACTGTGGCCCCGATCATTCATAATTTTTATCATGGAGTCCACAAAAGGGGTAATAAAAAGCCTGGTCACTCTCCCCTTCATTGCCCTCTCCGTCGGAGAAATACGGGCGTAGAAACCCTTGCAAAACTCAAAATCATTGTGCGGATTGGCTACCGGCTCAATAAGGCGTGCCAGGAAGGTCCTGTCGTAGGTGACAATATCGCAGTCATGGAGAGTGACCACGTCCGAATCGCCTCTGGCAAAAAGATAGCCCAGTGTAATCCAGACCGACTGCCCCTTTCCCTGGACGCCTGTCGGTATATCGCGCTCCTTGATCTGATTAAAAATCTCCTGTACCCGTGGCCCGTCAACCCAGACGATTTTCACGTCACGGCGCTCATTTTTGAGCTTTTTAAAGTATTTTTGGGCATCTTTGAACTCTTCTTCATTTGCCCCGCCAAGAGCAATGACGATATTCCGGAGATATTTAACTTTATTAATTTCTCCGACTATTCTGTCAAGCACATCGGCATTTTTCAACTCTGAATAAAGGCAGGGCAGGAGGAGGCTGATTTTAACCTGTCCGGCATGACGCTCCAGCTTTGACTCGAGTTTTCTTAGGTATTCCTTTTCATCCCATGTCCTGTAAAGGTCATGAAATGTAGTGATAGAACCTTCCTGATAAAAATTCGACATCTTTTCTCCTCCCCTTATCCCTTGACTTGATTCAACTGAAGCACAGAGTATATCATGTACAGCATCGGCTTTCAGTAAAGATCTTCTTTTTCTTCTTCTGATAGGGCCCCGTATAATTCGGGCCTTCGGTTGCCATATATATTTTCTTTTTTACGCCACTTCTCCACTTCGGCAAGATCGATATTCGCTTCCAGCAGGCCCTCCTCTTTTCCAAGGGCGCCAATAATCATTCCCTTGGGATCAATAACGGCGCTATGTCCGCTAAAACCCTCACCGCAGCGGTTAGCAAAGAGGACATAAACCTGGTTGAAATGGGCCATAGCCCTCAACCGGATCCTCATATATTCAATGTCAAAATGTACGGGAATTGCCGCTATAACAACAATCGTCGTGGCGCCTTTCAGGGCAAGCACGCGAGCCGCTTCGGGAAAGGCGGCATCGAAGCAGATCAATATTCCCGTGGGTCCGAGGGAAGTGTTGAAAATTTTAAGCTCCCTTCCCGGTTTGAATTTCTCCGACCAGTGAACGTGTGTTTTAGCGTAATAATCCATCTTGTCCCGTCCTACATAAACGGCCAGGTTATAAACAGATCCCCTTATTTCATCCATTTCACCGAAAATAACCTCCGCTCCCATCCGGTGGGCATAATCATGCATGGCCTCCAATGTATGTTCAGGCCTCAGATTAATGGCCTCTTCCATCTCCTCTTTTGTAGAAGAACTTAATCTGTGGCCCTGCAGTACAAGTTCGGGAAAGATAATGAGGTCGGCCCTGGCATTTTCACGAATGGCCTTACTTATCTTTTTCCTGTTCTCTTCAATTCTCCCGTCTTCGATGCCAAGCTGGGGAATAATGATTTTTTTTCTCAAATCTTTAACCTCCTGCCACCCCTGTAGAAATGACACTTATTTTTTAAAACATGGAGAACCACTCTGTCTCCTTCCGAAACGGACAGGAGAGGATCACAGCGCATGACAACTTTTGTGCCGGCTTCTGCAAGGTGAAGGAGCAGTTCAGGGCCGAGATTTTCAACAAGCTCTACCCTCATCCCGGCAAGTGGCTTTGTTGAAGCTGACGCTTCCCATAAAAGGTCCTCGGGCCTGACACCGAGACTGGCCGGCCCCGGGGAAAGTTTGTCATTAATGGCGATGCAAAATATATCTGACCTGAACATTCCGCCCTCCCTTATTTCACCTTCAAAAAAGTTCATTTCCGGGCTTCCTATAAAAGAGGCCACAAATCGATTTTCCGGACGGTTATACACTTCCGACGGTGTTCCTGTTTGCTGGATCTTCCCCTTATCGAGTATAACCACTTTTTCGCCCAGTGTCATGGCCTCCGTCTGATCATGAGTTACGTAAATCATGGTTGCCCCAAGGCGCTTGTGAAGGGCTGCCAGTTCTACCCGCATTTTAACCCTCAACCTCGCATCGAGATTGGAAAGGGGCTCATCGAAGAGAAAAAGCTTTGGCCGCCTGACAATAGTCCTTCCGATGGCTACCCGCTGCCGCTGCCCGCCCGAAAGTTCACGGGGATAGCGGGAGAGAAGCTCCCCGATGGAAAGCAGTTCAGCCGCCTCACTGACGCGCTCATTCACTTCATCTTTCGGTGTTCTTGTCACCTTCAGAGGAAAAGCCAGGTTTTCCTTTACCGTCATATGCGGGTAAAGGGCATAGCTCTGGAAAACCATGGCTACGTCCCGTTCCCCCGGAGGAAGCAAGGTCACATTCCGGCTTTCAATGAAAACATCCCCATGGGTGGCATTTTCGATACCGGCAATGATCCTGAGCAGTGTCGACTTGCCGCAGCCTGAAGGTCCCAGTAATATGCAGAACTCTCCCTCATCGACGGAAAAGTCGATGTCCGACAGGGCAGTCGTATTGCCGAATTGCTTGGTGAGGCCATTTATGTTTAATTTAGTTTTATTCTCTTCCATTCTTTAAACGTAGAGACGTCCCGGCGGGACGTCTTTTATAGACGTGAATTCAGACGCCCCGGCGGGGCGTCTCTACAGTTTGGGTGATACCTGTCTAACTCCCACTTTTGGGCATTATTTTCTATATATTCCCTAATCTCTTGCAGGGACTTTTCATTGCGAATAATATGGTCATGAAACCTTGGCTGCCAGGCAAAATCTGCATTCAGAAGTCTGCACCTCTTTGTAGAAATCGATTTAAACTGACCAATAATTGCACCCAATGTTCCCGCTTTCAAACCACTCGTAGAGACGCCCCGGTGGGGCGTCTTTTTATTTTGCAAGCCTGAGACGTCCCACCGGGACGTCTCTACATTATTGTTAATTATGATTATCCCATGAAAATGATTCGGCATGACAATCCATTGATCTAAACTTACATTTTCCCTGATCCGTTCCGTACGATTCCATTCTTCAGCTATGATCACTCCTGTTTCTGAAAGGGTAATAGCTCCGTTATTTATGTCTCCAAAGTAACATTTCATACCTTTAGTACAAATGGTAACAAAGTAATATCCACTGCCACTATAATCCCATCCCTTGAGCCTGGCTGATTCAACACGATATTTATCTTTATACAGTTTACTCATAAAATACTTTTTGACGACACACCCTGTCGTCTCTACGAATACGTTTCTTGCTTTACTCCCGTAGAGACGTCCCGGTGGGACGTCTATCTTTTGGCTTATATCAAAGACGTCCCACCGGGACGTCTCTACAATTTACTCTTCACTACCCTACCCCTTGACACTCCCGGCCGTCAAGCCCTGGATAATTCTTCTCTGGAAGATAAGCACCATAAAGATTAAAGGAATGGTTGAAACAACGGAGGCAGCAGCAATCTCCCCCCAGGGCATGGTAAATTCACCGGGAAAGAGGGCAATGCCGACGGGAAGTGTCTGCATGGAGGGATCCGTCATAATTAGCAGGGCAAAGAAAAATTCATTCCATGTATAGATAAAGACAAGAATAGATGCCGTGAAAAAACCCGGCGCCGACAGGGGAAGCACTACCCGGAAGATAGCCCCTATCCTGGAACTGCCGTCAATGAGGGCGGCATGCTCCAGCTCCCAGGGAAAATCACGGAAAAAAGTGGCCATAATCCACACGGCAAGCGGCAGGGTAAGGGCCACGTAGGGCAGAATCAATCCCTGATAGCTGTTAAGCCAGCCAAAGTCCCTTAAAATTCGCCACACGGGGCCTGCAATGGAAATCTGGGGAAACATGGAAACGGCCAGAAAGAGACCGAGAATCACGCCCTTTCCCCTGATTTTAGTCCTTGAAAGAGCATATCCCGCAAAGGTGGCAAGCACCATGCATATGAGCGTTGTCGACAGGGCAACAATGAGACTGTTTTTAAGGTAGAGTTGTAAATTGTAACTCTTGAATGCAGATTGATAAAAATCGAGGGAGAAGGAGGGAATCAATGCAGGTGGAATGGCCGTTACTTCAATAGGTGTTTTGAGGGAAGTCAGGAGAAACCAGAGGAAGGGGAGGAGACTGAGAAGGACCGTGATAGCAACTATCAACATAAAACCGGTCTTTGCCATCAGATTGGACCAGCTCATATTGAAATCCCCCTAAATCCCCCTTTTTTAAAGGGGGACTTCATATGTTCAACCCAAAGATAGGTAACACTTTAACCTATGGACATGGGTAACACTTTTTGGGTGCTTTTTTAGGTTCTACTTTACCAAGTTTCATATTTATAATTCCAATTGGATGTTTACCAAAGCAA